>JAURGV010000301.1 GCA_030833605.1 Rhodothermales bacterium | reverse complement strand
CGTTGATGCCGTATTTCCCGCTCGTCGTGGTGTATTGTCAGCGATATGTGAAGAAAACGGGTATCGGAACGCTGACATCGATCATGCTGCCCTACAGCATTACGTTTATCGTGATTTGGTCGCTCTTCCTGTTGCTGTACTGGGCCATTGGACTACCCCTAGGATTGGGAGCTTCTTACGTTTACCCTCCGATGTAGTCTTGGACTGGTAAGATTCGGAAGAAGTGGAAGAAGTGGAAAAACCACCCCATCACATTGTTAGGGAAGAAATACAAGTGCGGCGCGCCCTCCTTGAGGACGCGCCGCACATTGCTAAGCTTATTGATGCCTCCATTCGAAAGCTGGCCGCTGGATACTATGACCCTGCGCAGATAGAGAGTTCGTTGAAACACCTATTTGGGGTGGACTCAACCATGATTATGGATCAAACGTACTTTGTCGCAGAGGTTCGAAAAGCAGTGCCGGCGCCAAAGAAGCCGCCTCAAGGTTTGCCACAAAACACCCCGCCGCTCATCGTTGCAGCAGGAGGATGGAGCTTCCGCCGAACTCCGTTCGGCGGTGATCAAGAACAGACGGTAAGGGATGCGGATACCCGTGATCCAAGAATAGACCCAGCGGTAATCCGCGCCATGTACGTACATCCCGACTGGGCCCGAAAAAAGCTAGGACACCTCATTATCACCGCCTGTGAACATGCTGCCCGTGCAGCCGGATTTTCGTCATACGAGTTAGTAGCCACATTAAGTGGCGTCTCGTTTTACGAAAAACAAGGATATTCTAAAAAAGAGACCATCGAGCATCGCCTGCCCGATGGTACTCTTTTAGACTTTATCCGTATGGCTAAAATGCCCTGACTTAGTTCACTGACGATGGATCGATACGAGTGGGTGTTCTTTCACCCGAAACGATGGTCGCTGCTCCGACTGCAATCGCTTTGATGGTATTGGTTAAGTGCTCCAAATCCAACGTCGCAACCTCATCCGAAACCTGATGGTAGTCAGGATCCACATCTATCGGCGTGGTGCTAATCGTATGCGCTGGAACGCCTAAGCGTGCCAGTGTGGCGTTGTCTGAACGATAGAATAGATTCTGATCTGGATACGGATCGGCATAAAAAGAGAACTCGGTACCGACCACGGCTTCCTGCAAAATGGTTCCAAAATCAGAGCGTTCAAAACCGGTGATCCATGCTGTGTTAGGTCCTTCTACAGCCGGTTTACCAATCATTTCGATGTTGAACATGGCAACTACCGAGTCGGGATTAACAGCTTGTGAGAAATATCGCGCTCCATAACCTCCCGATTCTTCAGCGGTTAAGGCCACAAAGTAAATAGTCCGCTCTGGCGTACCCATGGAATGGAAATACCTAGCTAACTGGATTACGGCCGTAGTCCCTGATGCGTTGTCATTGGCTCCATTGGAAATCGAATCGGCTTCGGCATCACCGCCTCTGCGGACTCCGATATGATCATAATGGCCAGCAAAAACAACGATTTCGCCGGAGCGTTTTCCAGGAATCATCCCCACAACGTTGGCGATGGAGATTTCAGAATGCTCGGACGCTCCTACGACAGCAAAAGATCGTATCGTTTTGGCGTCCGAAAGAACCATGACCAAGTTGGAAGTCACTTCAAGGCTCATCGACCGGACGGGCCGACGCAGAAACCCAGCTACGCGGTCAAACGCTTCTTTTTGGTCCGGATGAACCACGACCAAGGCACCTGTTGAATTTCTATTTTCACGCCAAACAGCGATCAAGTCATCTTCTGCGCCTACGAAAATGGTTGTAATGTCGCTGTTTTCATCCCATTTGATAGAATCCGATGTTACGGCAGCTGCGACGGTTTCGGGTGCCAAATCAGAGCCGTTCAATGTTACAGAAATGGATGCCGTGCCAATCGTGTACAGCGGGAAATCCTGTATAAAGTCTGTATCTCCTTGAAGCGGTACCAGGCCATTTTGGGCAAATTCGTTAGCAATAAAATCCGCTGCTTTCCATGCGTCTTCAGAAAATGCCTGACGCCCATTCAGAGAATCAGCCGCAAGTACCGAAATGATCCGCTCCACTTCTTCCAATGAAGGTTGTTTGGGACCGCAACCTGTCAATAGCATGGAGGCGGCAAAAACGAGCGTTAAAAGAGGGGTATATGACCACTTTTTCATGGCAATAGCAGGTAGTTGAAGGGTAAGATTTCGGCCGGAAAGGCTGAATAACACATTTTTACCTCATTCACAAGGAAGCGACCTACCTGACAATGCTCATTTTGTGTGTTTTAGACCCAAATCTATCAGTAATTCTCACTAAGTAGATCCCACTTGGTAAACGGCCTGCCTCAAAAGGTATTTGATGCGTCCCTTGAGGGTAAACTTGATTAGCTATATCGGCCACTTTTCGTCCGGAAATGTCAACAAGTTCAATCTGGATTCGCTTGGCATCTTCGACCCCTATTTCAATGAGGGTACGGTCCCGAAAGGGATTGGGATAGTTTTGGACAAATTGAACTGGAACGGGTACAGGAGACGGCGAAACGCCGGTTGAATACGCCGAATCGATAACACTGACTGGATTGAAGGCACCATTCATTACTGAGGTAACATCAGCTTCTGAGAGATCAAACCAATCTTTCAAAATGGATCCGTA
>JAURGV010000300.1 GCA_030833605.1 Rhodothermales bacterium | reverse complement strand
TAAGGGGATTTTGTTCACCTGCACCGCCCACGCTTCGATCCCCCCGGTGCTCGTCCTAGACGAAACGCGGGTTCGGCAGATCCTGATAAACCTCATTGGTAATGCCATAAAGTTTACCGAGAAGGGTGGCGTTACGGTTGAGGCGCGAGCCGAACAATTCGAATCGGACG
The DNA here is from genome assembly GCA_030833605.1 of Rhodothermales bacterium. Taxonomy (GTDB): domain Bacteria; phylum Bacteroidota; class Rhodothermia; order Rhodothermales; family UBA10348; genus UBA10348. Next base: position 2,478 of record JAURGV010000300.1, on the reverse strand, counting down.
GTCCCGGCCATTGTACGGTGTTGTTTCGGATTGAAGATACCGGAATAGGCATTCCCGAAGATCAAAAAGCAACCATTTTTGGTGCGTTTGATCAAGTAAAAGGGCAGTCTCAGCAAGCTTTTGGTGGAACCGGCCTTGGGCTGGCAATCACCAGCAAACTCGTTGAGCTGATGGGAGGTCGTATTTATTTGGATAGCACGCAGGGTAAAGGGTCTGTGTTCATCGTCCGCATCCCTCATGTGGCTATTCAAGAAGCCCCCCAGCCTCTTGCCGCCTTAAAAGGATCTGAACAGGGAGCCATACGCTTTAAAGCGGCGACCGTCTTGATTGCAGACGACGTAACCATGAATAGGGAACTGGTACGCGAAATGCTTTCGGAAGCCGGCCTGACCGTGATGGAGGCCACTGGCGGCTACGACGTGTTGCGTGTTCTTGGAGAGAATACGATCGATTTATTGCTGTTGGACCTTCATATGCCCGGTTTCAACGGCCTCGATGTTTTGGCAGAATTGCATCGCGACGGTAACCGACCGTCGTTTCCCGTAGTTGGTTTTTCAGCTTCTGTTATGGGAGAAGAGGCGAGCTTATTTATGAAGGAGACCGACGGCTTCATCTCTAAACCAGTAACTCGGCAAGGCCTCCTTGAAGCGTTGACTGCTTTTCTTCCGTATGACCTCGATCCGATAGAGCAGGCACAGGCCTCGACGCATCGAGCCCCATCTGTTCTACCAATTGTGCCCGACAATCAGGATTTGTTTCGCCGACTAGAGGGCGCCCTTCCGGCCTGGCGGGATCTCAATTATCGACAAACGGTCAACGAAATGGAATTATTTGGGGAAGAAATGATGGCCCTGGGTCAGGAATACCAATTCGATCCGTTGGAATCCTGGGGAAAAGCTGTCTCCGATCATGCACGGCATTTTGAGCTGGCCGATCTGCAGCGTGTTTTTTCAACATTTTCTGGGTTCGTGGTTGTTTAGTACTTTGCCCTTTCTATGAATCCCACCGCTGGACATATTCTTGTTGTAGACGACACGCCCAAAAATATTCAGGTGTTGGGCAGCATGTTGCGCGAGGCCGGTTACAACATCAATGTTGCGACCAACGGACAGGAGGCGATTGATGCCTTGGGGCGGGTTGTACCAGACCTCATCTTGATGGATGTCATCATGCCGGTTATGGACGGATTTGAGGCGTGCAAGCGCATCAAAGAACTGCCCGAATTCGCTCACATACCCATCATTTTCCTAACGGCTAAGAAGAAAACAGCTGATCTTATTCGAGGATTTGAGCTCGGCGCGATCGACTATATCACCAAGCCTTTCAACACGGCCGAGCTCCTAAAGCGTGTAGATACCCACATTACGCTTAGTAAACTGCGCACGGAACTGGCCCAAAAGGTTGACCAGTTGACGGGTGCGATGGGGCAAATTGAACAGTTACACCGCGAGCAGGACGCGTTTTTGCGTCACGAATTAAACAACGTGATCGGCCCCATTGCCGGCTATGCAGAAATGCTCCGCTCTCAGCTGGCCCCTTGGTTGAACGAAAAACAATCCAAATGGCTCGCGGCCATTTTGAGCGGGTCGGCCTCCATGAAGCACATGCTCGACCAGGTGAAAAAAATTCAGGAGTTTGAGCGGGGGGCGCACACGCTTGCGCTCATGCCGGTTTCGATCGTGGGGATCGTTTCTGATGTGGTTAGCGACATTGCCACCTATTTTCGCGGATCGGTGCCCATCCTTTTTTCGCCGGAGCCGTGCGATGCCGTTCGTATTCAAGCCGACCTTGCTTTTTTGCCTGGTGTGTTCAAAAACATCATTAAGAATGCCGTTGAGCACGTATTGCCCCTAGACGAGGCCCAGCGTCGCGTTGAGGTTTTTTGCGGCGTTCACGATGGATCCGCCGTTATTGTTGTCCGCAACGGGGGAGAACCTATTCCCGAACAACGTCTCGTTACGTTTTTTGATAAATTCAACACGACCAAAGCGGACTCGGGCGGCACGGGTCTCGGGACTTCGTACGCCAAACTCGTCTTAAAAGCCCACGGTGGCGGCATTTGGGTGTCGTCCAGTGCCGAAGAAGGAACCAAAGTAACCATTTCCCTTCCGGTCGTTTAATGTTGCCCCGATTGTTATTACAGGTTTGTTAACAACTTGTTATTACACGTATGGAATGCCCCGCCGTTTTGCGTACTTTAAATACGCGGATGCCCCCTAACTTTTTTTGGCGATGAAATGGCTACAGCTCAGCCTCGACACGAACAAGTAAGCGACTGGATTAAGGAACGAATTGAATCTGGCGCCCTGGTTGAAGACGATCAACTCCCCTCAGAAAACCAATTAGGGAGCAAGTTCGGCGTAAGTAGAATTACCGTCCGGAGAGCCCTTCAAACGCTTGAAAGCGATGGGCTCATTTATCGGCGGCAGGGCCTGGGGTCGTTTGTCAAAGACAATCGCGTCCATCAGGGCTTGGTCC
>JAURGV010000002.1 GCA_030833605.1 Rhodothermales bacterium | reverse complement strand
GAACAAAGGCAGTGCTATTTGTTTCGGACGGTGAGAACCATGTGGCTGATTTACAAGCCATCTTGGATGAAGCCCGCCAATCAAATATCGTGATGTATGCCGCTGGGGTGGGCGAAACCGATGGAGCGCCTATTCCGGAGTATCAAAATGGCAGGAGGGTCGACTATAAAAAAGACCGCGCTGGAGCTGTGATAACGACCAAGTTGGAAGAGTCCGTATTACAGGACCTGTCTAAAGACGGAAGTTATTTTAGAATAGCTAAAACCTCTAGCTCGTTGGGCCGCATTACCGTAGCGTTGGACCAATTGGATAAAACATCCTATGGGGCCGAAGAATTTGAAGAATACGAAGAGCGCTTCCAATGGCCCCTATTATTTGGAATCCTTTTGCTGTTTGCGGAGTGGGTATTACCTGAACGCGTTCGTATTAAATCAGAATCCTCGTTATCCGAGACTAAATAGATTCAATCCGCATGATTCGACTGCTGTCATATTTTCTAATTTCCATGCTTCTTTTTGGACCTGGTGACGGGAAAAAAAAGGGTAAGCAAGGGAATGCCTTGTATGAAAAAGAACAGTATGGAGAAGCGGCTGAAGCATTTAGACTGGGAATAAGTGCCATCCAAGAGTCCGGTCCAGGGCCGGTTCACGCTGGTCTGTTGAATAATCTAGGAGCGGCACTTTATCGCTCTGGGAATATGGAAGAAGCCAGCAAAGCCTTCGCTTCTGCTGTACAAATGGCCGCTAGCGAAGCGGATGTTGCTCGATCCAGCTACAATGCGGGTAATGCTGCCGCATCAAACAAACAACTAGAAGCGGCGCTGGCGCAATTCCGCCAGTCCTTGTTGGCCGATCCAACCAATCAAGATGCCAAATTCAACTATGAGTTTGTAAAACGCCAGTTGGAACAACAACAGCAACAACAGCAGAATCAACAAGATCAGAATCAGGATCAGAACGAGGAAAACAAAGAAGAAAATCAGGATCAGCAGAAAAGCGACCAAGAGCAGGAAAATCAAGATCAGCAACAGCAGCAGGACCAAGAGCAGCAGCAACAGTCTGAAGAACAGGAGCAACAACAGCAAGAGCAACCTGACCCCACCAAATTAAGTCAGGAAGAAGCCCAGCGCATCCTTGAGGCGCTTGAGAACGAGGAGGAGCAATTGCTTCGACAAGTTCAAAAAATGAAAACACGCCCTCGACGTGTGGAAAAAGATTGGTAATGAAGGCATTTCGCACGTATTTGCTGTTTTTGGCCATCCTGTGGGGGATGACCGGGATGCGGATCGCATCGGCTCAATCGGTGTCCGTCCAAGCTTCCGTTGATTCCAATGTGATTGGGACGGAAGAAACCCTTACGTATACGGTTCAAGTGTCGGGATCAGACGGCAACGACGTCGAAATCCCTTCAGCTCCTGAAGCAGACGGACTAACCCTGATTCAGTCTTTCCCGAGCACGCAACGCAGCGTTTCCATTGTTAACGGTCAAATGTCTCAGAGCTTTGGTTTCTCGTGGACATTTAGGCCGTTAAAAGAAGGCTCAGCGACCCTTTCGGCGATAAACGTAAAAGTTGGAGACCGGACGCTACATACACAGCCCATTTCCGTAACGGTGGTCGCGCAAGGGCGACGGCCCGCCCCGCGACGCCAGAACGACCCTTTTGCAGCCCTTTTTGGTAACGACCCCGTTGCCGATACCGAACCGCCCCCTCCGCCAAGCGATAAAGACATTTTTATTCGTGCGATTCCATCGGCCAGGTCTGCCTTTCAGGGCCAGCAGGTGATTATTGAATACCAACTCTACTTTCGCGAGGGAATTCAACTCCGACAAAGCCGATTAACGGACAGTTGGGATGCAGAAGGATTTTGGCGGGAAGAATTGGATGTCGAAACCCGCCCCATTCCCAGAATGGTGGTAGAAAATGGGCTCCGCTACAACACCATTGTGCTAAAAAGAGCTGCTGTGTTCCCCACGAGGGCTGGTGACATGAGTGTGGACCCCTTAAAAATAGAGAGCGAGGCGTTGCTCCCCTTTGGTTCAAGGGACCCCTTCCAATCCATGTTTTCGCTGCGTACGCGGTTCACTCCCGTTCAGTTAACATCGCCGAGAGTTACGATTGCTGCGCGTCCGCTTCCAGCGGACGCGCCCCCCACCTTTAATGGCGCAGTCGGTAAATACGCAATGACCGTAACTACCGACCGCACCAATGTGAACGTAGGTGAATCCATTCAGGTCACCATTGCGGTAACCGGCCGCGGCAACTTGGCAACATTGAGCTCACCAACCTTAGTGGTCCCCAATTCGTTTGATCAATACGACCCACAGATATCTTCTCTTTTGGATCGATCGGGGAGGGAGTTGTCCGGGAGCAAAACGTTTCAATATGTCTTAATTCCTCGATCCAATGGCCAATACGAAATTCCGCCTATCGAATTTTCTTACTTCGACACGGACCTAGGCACCTACCGGACGATTTCTTCTGACGCCACCCCTGTGATCGTAAGCGGAACCGCGACAACACCCGATGTAGTTGTGGCAACCACGAATGGCATGCCCGTCGACGATTTTGCTCCACTTTTTACGTCATCTTCGACCTGGGTAAAGACAGCAAAACCATCGTTGCACAACGCCTATTGGGTTTACCTTTTGCTGTTGATCCCTTCCATGGTTTTGTTGGGCGCTGTATTGGTTTGGCAACGCCAGGATAAAATAACGAAGGACGTTTCTTGGGCACGTGGGCGCCGAGCTCATCCTCTGAGTAAAAAACACCTTAAACAAGCAACTGCTCTCCTTTCACAAGGAGATATTGCGGGGTATTACGAAGAACTGGAGCGCGCAGTGCTCGGTTTTATTGGAAACCGCCTTAATCTTGCAGAGCGCGGCTTGACTAGGGACCGATTAGATGCCGCACTACACGATAACGGCGTCGACCAGGCACTGAGGAAGCGATTACTCCGTTTGCTCGACGCGTGCGACATGGGTCGTTTTGCACCGGCTTCCGTGACGCCTGAAAATATGGAGTCGGCGTTGGACGAAGCTTCAGCTATTATTCCCGATGTGGACGAACAACTCGCACCATGAAAAACGTTTGTCTACATCACGTAACCACGACGGTTTTTAGAAGAATGTCCGCCTGTATCGCTCCGACGGTGCAACGAATGGTCGCCTCAACCGCCCTTTTCTTGGTGGTCGTAAGTGCCGGTTTGCCCCAAGCGGTTTCGGCGCAGGAAATGCAGCAAGCTATCCAGCAATTCGACGCCGGAACGGTGGCTCTTTTGGAAGGAAATTTCCAGCAAGCCATTTCGCTGTTTGGAGAAGCTGAAAAAGCCGGATGGGCCTCTCCTGAATTGTATTACAACACCGGCTTGGCCTACCATCGCTTGAATAAACTGGGGATGGCCATCGTGTATTTAGAGCGCGCCAAAGAACTCTCCCCGGATGATCCCAAAATCCTTCACGGCTTGAGCGTCGCCAATCACAAACAAGCGGATCGCTTTTCTATATTGCCCGCCCCATTTTGGAAAAAAATCCATCGTTCCGTACTTCGCGTTTTGCCCATCACCCTGTCGTATTGGTTGGGTCTCTTTTTTTGGACGGCGCTCGTATCGCTTTGGATCGGATACCTTTTAAAGCGGTGGCGAGGGGATTGGTGGCGTCGCTCACGATCCATCGTAGCCATGTTAGCCCTATTCTTCATCGTCCATTCGCTGGCGTCATCGGCTTGGCCTCCTTTCACTGCACAGGCAGTTATAGTTTCTACGGAGGCTCGGTTGCGATCGGAAGCCCTTGATGAATCGGAAGAAGTAATTCGCGTTCATGAAGGGTTGGTGGTTTCCATTCAAGCGGAAGCCTTAGATTGGATGTGCGTAGAAATACCAAATGGTACCAAAGGGTGGGTTCGTTCGACCTCTCTAGTCGGCATTTAAACCTTACCTAGTTTTTTCTACCGTCTTTTCCACACACATAGTCCCTCGCCCTTTAAGTCCGTATCTTCGAGGCCCTTGCTCATCTATTTGAGCTCCGTAAGCACCCCCCGTTTAGCTTTATACGTTTAGTTTGGAACCACACGTCCTCAATAGATCTCGAAAAACCGGCTGGATAGAAGTCGTTTGTGGCTCCATGTTCAGCGGAAAAACGGAGGAATTGATTCGGCGCATGAAGAGGGCTCGCATCGCGCGCCAGCGGACTGAAATTTTCAAACCGGCCATGGATACCCGTTTCAGCGAGGAAGACGTGGTTTCTCACGATGAATCCAGTGTTCGCTCTACGCCCGTGGCAGCCGCGTCTCAAATTCTGCTACTCGCGATGGATGCTCAAGTTGTTGGTATCGACGAAGCGCAGTTTTTCGACTCCGATTTGGTTGAAGTCTGCCGCCAGTTGGCCCTTTCCGGGAAGCGTGTGATTGTCGCGGGCTTAGATCAAGACTATTTGGGACAACCCTTTGAGCCCATTCCCAGCGTAATGGCCATTGCCGAATTCGTCACGAAGCTCCACGCCATTTGCGTAGTATGTGGCGCCCCTGCAAATCATTCCCAGCGATTGGTAAGAGGTCAGGGTCGGGTACTTCTTGGAGCAACCGATACCTACGAACCTCGATGCCGTGAGTGTTTCGATCTCAAGCTGTCGGCTGGCGAATAGAAACCTTCGTTAGTACACGCTCCGAACGGATTAGTCCAGTACAATTCGTCTAGACAGAATTCTTGGCCCCGTTGCTTCTCCGGCTGGAATCCAATTACCCAACTCAGCCATTGCCAAGCCCGACGGCATCGCTGACGTCCCTCGCTCGTTCCAAACAATTTCCAATTGGTTTTCAACGAACGCTACATGGGGATATGCAGCAGCAAACAACCCATTGCTTACCATGGCAGGTAGAGTAAATGTTTTCCCTTTATCCGACGAAACGCTTAGAACAATTTGAGGCGTTTCCAACGATCCGTCGTCCCAGACAACCGCGACATCGTTCTTATTCAACGCCAATTGCACATGCGATGGACGCGCCACTTCCGATGAACTCAGCACAAGAGGTGCGCTAAACGACGCGCCCTGGTCCCATGAACGGGTATACTTGACGCCGTTCCCCGACTCACTACCTGTCCACCATCCTAGGTGCAGCACGCCGTTGTTGTCTGCCACAATGGAAGGCCCCGCGTCGGGGCAGTAACCCTGCACCCAATTGTCGTGAAACGCGACCACGGGTGTCGACCAGGTCGCGCCTTGATCGCCAGATCTTGAAACGGCAATATCCCGAATGCCTCCTTCCAATTTCTTTCTCCAAGCGATGTAGACATTACCCTCCGGATCGGTGGTAATAGCTGCACGACAGCATTCACACGAAGGCTCGGTATCCACGACTACTGGATTGGACCAACTCTTTCCACCGTCGGTAGATGTGCTTACCAAAATGTTTATATCGCGTCCGTCCTCCTTCGCCAATCGGGAATCTAGCCAAACCACGTAAGCGGTGCCGTCACGTCCAATGTGGAGTTCATGATTGTTTTGGTAGCCGCCGAAGGGACCGCCCACGCTAACAGGATCGCTCCATGACTTCCCACCATCGTTGGAATGAATCGTTCGAATGCTGGTCGATGTCCAGATGCTTTCCGGTGTATTGCTCGCAGAATAGGCTACAAGTAGCGATCCGTCTGGCCCAAGGGCTATTTGAGGAGGGGTTTCGGCATCAACCAATGCAACGGATTCGGCGTCTGAAACGGTGTGGGTGATGCCATCAGGATCCAAAATTTTCAATTCCCCGAACGATTTAAATCCCTGTCCTTCTTCTTCATTCAGCACGTTGGAAACCCAAACATATACCGAGCTGCCATCTTTCAGCACCAACAGGTTTGAAGACGATCTCCGATGAATGGTTTGGTTGAGCTGCTGTATCGGTTCGGAAACCGTTACCACGTTCGAGGAAAGCTCGCTGGGCGTTTGGGTGGCACACCCAAAAAAAGTCACCATGCCTATCGCGATAACCGCAACCCACTTACCTGAACGCATTGAAAACATAGGTTTGCACATGATGACTAGGAATTAAGAGAGGTTAGATAGGATTCAATGGTCGACATCGCATCGTCAGGCAGACGGCCCGTCCATAAGTGCTCCAACGTACCGTCCGCGCGAATCAAAAACGTGCTGGGCATTGCGATCGACTTATATCGGTCCTGTAAATCGCCAAAAGGATCGGCCAACAAGGTAAATGTAGCTCCATTTTGACGCCCAAATGCGGTCAAAGCATCCATATTGAGTTCGTCAACGTTTAATCCCAGTACCCGTAAACCCTTGGGAGCCAATGCTAAATGGATTTTTTCGAGATCTGGAAATTCCTCAATACACGGTGCACACCATGTCGCCCAGAAATTGAGCAGCGTGACGGGTTGGTCGGGACCGACATGAACCATATTTCCTGAAAAATCAGCCACTGAAAACGCTGGTACGCTTTCGTTTTTTGCTAGCGTTGTAAATTTTGCGTTTTCATTCGAACTATTGATTCCCTGTGACGCCTTGGCTTCGAGGGCCCCCGAAGCAGCGGCGGCCTCGGAAGCACCTGAAACAGGTGACTCCGGGGTTTTCGCGCAACCCATCAGCGCACCCAAACAAAAAACAAACACGCTCGCAGAACGGAAAAACAGTGGAAGTTGATGCATTACAAAGTTTCGATTCAATGCGAAAAAAAGAGGAAGTCGCAAACGAATTTAAGCCTTTTTAGCCTTAAATCGCATAATCGCTTCGTCAGCCACAAACAAAGCACCACCAAGCGTTGCGAACAAGATCACGGCTGGGATCGGTTGCCAAATCGCAAATCCGCCAAGCGCTCCTAAGGCGCCTCCTAAATACTTGATATAGGTAAGCTGTTCATTACTTGAGTTTTTAATGAGGTCCTCCAACTTCCCTTCGTCATAGGCCATCATGTTGCTCATTACCATCTCATACACATCAAGATTTTCAACAAATCCGAGGACTACCTTGGTAGCTAAATTTTCGATGTCCTCAGCGCGAGCTTCTATTTTTTCGGGGATTTTGTCTAGCAAAGCATCGATTTCATCGAGGACAACGTCCAATTGGGTAGGAATGCCATGAATCGCTTTATCAATTCGGGCTTTAAAATCATCTTCGTTGAGGTATCGATACGCCTTCAGGGCCATCCCGCCAACGCCCTCTCCGACATAGGCTTCAATTTTCCCAACTACGAAGTCTACAATTCGCATTCGCACCGCATCCGAAGTCAGTACGGTTTCAACGTAGTTGGTTGTCAACGACTTTAGCTCCGCTCGGAAAGAGGGATCCTCCAGTACGCCCCGCGTAACCGACATGGCCAGTTCGCGGTATTTGGGGATAATTTCGTTCTCCTCAATTTTCTGCTTGATGATTTCCTCGTTGATGAGTTCCTCACTAACAGCGGTCGCGAGGCGATAAATCACCCGCTCCCGCTGCGCTGGAATCAAGCCCTGACCCAACAATGGCCGTTGTTTCCTAGGGTTGAATAACATGGTGATGGCGACCCAGTTGGTCAAAAACCCAATCAAACCACTCACGGAAATGATTTTCAGCAAGCCCTCAAGGGCATAAATGGTCCCGAATATTGAAGCCTCAATTCCGTCAAAATCCCAGAAAAAAGAAACGACAAAACAAACCAAAAGCCCCCATGGGATGATACTCAACAAGGGCAGAAGCCGCGCGTGTTTGCCGGTCATCTTGAGCGGCTCACGAGATACTTTTTCTCCCGTATTAGAGATGGGAAGGTGCGCTTTGATGTATTTCGCAACGAGCGACTTAAAATCTTCGGCCCGCGCTTTTGTCACCCTTTTTGCTTCAGCCACACTGACTCCGGTTGAATCGGAAGTCGCTTTAGGTTCAAGAGAGGAACGGTCGTCGTGCAAAGGTTCTGACATAAATGGTCCGGAAGAGTCAAAGAGTCCCCACTAGGACGAGGTAAATCCTAGTCGAGTTGCATCAGCTTGCATGCCTGAAATCACATTCGCGATGTGCTGGGCCAACTCAATATTTAAATCTGCAGCACCATCTCGAATATCTTCACGGCTTACCGCCGCGGCAAAGGGCTTGTCTTTCAGTTTTTTCGTTACCGATTTGGGCGACATGCCTTCAAGTCCCGTAGGGCGAACGTAGCCAACTGCCATAATAAAACCTGCCAGTTCGTCTACCGCAAACAACACTTTTGAGATCAGACTAACCCGCTCGGAGCCTGTATGGTTTGCGTGCCCCATAATGGCGTCCAGCATTTCCTCTGGATATCCTTTCTCCCTCAACATCGCAACGCCCACATACGGGTGTTCGTCTAAACTTTGATGCTTCTCATAGTCGATATCGTGCAAAAGACCAGCCATTCGCCATAACTGTTCATCAGCACCAAAATGCTTCGCGTAGAAGCCCATCGCTGCTTCAACCGCATAACCATGGCGGCGGAGGCTATCGGTTAGCGTCCATTCGTGAAATAAGGCCAGTGCATCTGCGTAGGTGGGCATGGTTCTTCGGTCTAATCTCTCGCTAAAATATATCTACTAACTTCATCTCTCCCAAGTACTTGCCGGGATTCGCCTTAAAATCTGTCATGAGCAAATTCAGACTATTTAGGGTCGAATCCATTTTATGATACATGGAAGGATCATTGACCAGAAGCCCAATGGTCCCCTGCCCTTCGTTAATCTTGGTTAACATGAGATCTAAATTGCGACTGGCTTTTCCTAGGCTTTCTATTTCGCCATCTAACGAGGTTATGGTTTTATTGAGATCCGCAATAAGTTGGGTGATTGCCGGTCCGTTGGTTGAAGCCAAGGTGTTGATTGATCCGGTCGCTTCTTCAACATTCAATAGAATAGAAGAAACCCTTCCCCGTTCTGCAGCCAGCATCGATTCCAATTCCGATACGCTACTTTCTACTGATCTCAACGTCTTCCTCAAGTCAGATCCAGGCTCGGACAACATGGTGCCGGCTTCCGACAATACCGTATCTAATCCTTCCAAAACATGCGAAAATTGATCAATCATTCCCGGCGCCTTGGCACTCAGCCCTCCAAGCAAGCCAGTTTCCGTATTAACGGTAACACGTCCCCCCTCAGGAATTAAAGGAGCATCGGCGGGGCCCAATATCATGTCCAATCGCACGGCGCCCAAGGCGTCAATTCCGGAGACGAAAACATAGGAGCCTTCTGTAACGCTGATATCTCTATTTACGTGGAACTTGACCAATACCTTTCCCAACTCTCGAGAAATCTGCACGCCGTTGACACCGCCGACGGTCACGCCATTAACGCGAACCAGATTACCAGGTATCAATCCACCTGCGTTATCAAATTCAGCGCTTAAATCGTACGTCGTCTTAAATAAGGGCAAATCCTCGAAGTATCGGATCCCAAGAATAAAGACGGTGGTCGCGATAATGATGGTCAATCCAACCTTTAATTCGTTTGATATCTTCACGCCAGTAACATGGTTTTTTTGAGTACAGTACTCATTTTAATATCTCAGTATGAACGGCTAAACACCGATCAAATACTCGTTAGCTTTAACAAATCTTTTCAAAATGCGGTCTTCGCTCGCATGCAGTTCAGGAATCGTACCTGTCCATTGCATCCTTCCTTCGTGAACAAAGGCTGCTTTGTCCGCTACATTCAAAACAGAGTGCATATCGTGCGTTATTACGATGCTGGTCACATTCAATTGGTCGGCCAGGCTCTGAATGAGTTCATCAATTGTGTTTGATGTTTCCGGATCGAGCCCACTCGTTGGTTCATCGTACAAAACGTACCTCGGGCGGAGCGCTACGGCACGCGCCAAGGCAACTCTTTTTTGCATCCCTCCCGACAACTCAGACGGAAGCTTTTTGCCAACATCCGGCAGTTCCACCATGTCCAAGCAATTTTTGACGACGTTGCTCACCTCTTTCTCGGACATCGAGGTAAATGTTCGCAGTGGAAAAGCCACATTGTCGAACGCATTCATGGAATCAAACAATGCCCCGCCTTGAAAAAGAACGCCGAAATGCTGACGAATGCTCCGTAGTTCAGCATAAGAGACATTGTTTATGTTTATACCGTCTACGGTTACCGTTCCCGAGTCCGGTTGAAGCAAGCCAATAATATGCTTCATCAACACACTTTTACCCGAACCAGATCGACCGATGATGGCCAAGGTCTCCCCCTCAAGGATGTCAAGGCTGACACCCTTTAGGACTTCCTTGCCATGAAAGCTTTTGCAAATGTTGGTTACGCTAATCATAATTAAAGAAGCGTCGCGGCTAAGATGAGGTCAGCTATTAATAGGAAAACACAACTTGCGACGGCCGCTTGCGTTGTGGCTCGACCCACTCCTTCAGCCCCGCCTTTGGTGTAATAACCCATAAAGCACGAAATGGAGGTAATGATAAAGCCAAATACCAACGATTTTATGATGCCGAAAATGGGATCAAACGGCTGGAAAAACTCACGCGCACCATCCACAAACTCACCCATGGGAACGAATCCTCCCATGTGACCCACCAGCATTCCCCCACCAATACCTACAAAACACGCCGCGATGTACAAAATCGGAAACATCACGATCCCGGCAATTACCCTTGGCACAATTAAATAGCCAATCGAATTGAGGCCCATGGCTTCAAGAGCGTCAATTTGTTCGGTGACACGCATGGTCCCGAGTTCAGCTGCAATTCTTGCCCCTACTCGGCCCGCTAAAATGAATCCTGTAACCACGGCGCCTAACTCTAAGACCATGGAAGGCACAACGATAGAGCCGATAATGCTCCTGGGGATAAGCGGACTCACCAGTTGGTACGACGTTTGGACCGTCGTAACAGCACCTGAAAATGCGGCTGCTAGCATAACAATTGGCATGGAGTCGACTCCAATGCGCACCATTTGCTCCCAAAGATTTTTCTTGTAGGTGCCGAATTCCGGTACGGCACCAAAAGCTTTGAATAAAAGCTGGCTGTACCGTCCCAGGGCCTGAAAGGGGTTCAGTAAAAGTTTTTTTGTTACAGCGATCAAGCGAAGTCGTTTTTGAGATTCTGGAGTTCAGTTTGCAGAGTACGACATTTTTCTAATAAGGTGCCATTATTAGAAAATTTGCGAGCGTGTTCACTCAAGATTCCAACAAATAGGCATCCAAACAGGCAGGTGCGACACCTTGCGGTGTCCCGGTTATTGGTGTGACACCTCGGGGTGTCCTGGTTATTGGTGCGACACCTTGCGGTGTCCCGGTTATTGGTGTGACACCTCGGGGTGTCACAATGCTGTCACCGTTAGACTCTATATTGAGCACATTGACTTTAGCAAAATTTTATGGCCAAAACTAAATCTATTTTCGTCTGTCAGGACTGCGGCAACGATGCCCCTCGCTGGATGGGACAATGTCCTTCGTGTGGGGCGTGGAACACCATGGTCGAGGAGCGCCAGCAGGCCATCAATCACGTTGCCCGGCCTCAAGCCGCTGCCGATGGGTTTGGTACGCGAGCTGTGGCCCTAGCAGATGTACAGTCCGGCACTGAAACCAGGCTTATTACGGGTAATTCCGAATTGGACCGCGTCCTTGGAGGTGGCATTGTCCTTGGCTCTGCTGTCCTGGTTTCTGGCGATCCAGGGATTGGAAAAAGCACATTGATGACCGAATTAGGGGCCTTACTCCCGGAAAGCAAGGTGCTGTATGTAACCGGCGAAGAATCTCCGTCTCAGGTAAAAATGCGCGCGGAACGGATGGGCGTGCATTCCTCTAATTTCTTGCTCTTAGCGGAAACCGAAGTAGAGTCCATTATTCGATGTGTGCAAGATGAGCGTCCGGCCATCATGATTGTCGACTCTATTCAAACCATTTTTAGATCTGACCTCCAAAGTGCGCCGGGTTCTGTGACCCAAGTGAGGGAAAGCGCAGCGGCGCTCATACAACTGGCTAAATCATCCGGCACATCCACGTTTTTTGTAGGCCATGTTACCAAATCCGGGTCCATCGCTGGGCCCAAAGTATTGGAACACATGGTGGACACGGTTTTGTATTTGGAAGGAGATAGGCACCATGTCTACAGAATCCTTCGCGCCGTAAAAAATCGATTCGGCTCAACCAATGAAATTGGCGTTTTCGAGATGGTTTCAGCTGGGTTAACCCCAGTAGAAAACCCAAGTGAGCTGTTCATTGCGGACAGAAACATGCTTTCCCCAGGCTCCGTGGTCGTATGCTCCATGGAGGGATCAAGACCCATGTTGGCCGAAATTCAAGCGCTAGTCACGCCGACCTCTTATGCCAATCCACAGCGTACGTCAACAGGTTTTGACGGTAAACGACTTCAAATGCTGTTAGCCGTTTTAGAAAAAAGAGTAGGCTTGGGCCTCTCCAGCTGTGATGTGTTCGTAAACGTGACGGGCGGTCTCAAGTTAACTGAACCCGCAGCAGACTTAGCCATCGCCGCTGCCGTTGCCTCTTCATTTAGAGATATTCCCGTCCCGAATCAAGCCATGATTTGTGGTGAAGTAGGCCTTGGAGGCGAGATCAGAGCTGTCTCACAACTGGATGCTCGGCTAGCTGAAACGTCGAAATTGGGCTTTAATGAGGCGTATATACCGGCTCGTGGACATCGAGACGCGGCTTCATCTTCCAAGCTCAAAACCATTGGCTTAAAAGATCTTGGACAAATGATGGATCAATTGTTTTAGTGGGTTGCCCGAACAATTCGTTCAACCGTTCCATCGTTTTTTCCGACAAGCACTTCCGTTGCCATACCGATAAATAGGCCATGATCCACTACCCCGGGCGTATGGAGGAGTACCGTATTGACATGCTCGGGATTGGTAATTTTATCGAACATGGCATCCAAGATCCACAACCCTTGATCGCTCACAACGGGGCCATCCTTTTTTAGTCCCATCCGCAATTCAGGCTCAGCACCCATTTGACGAAGCTTATTCATTATGGGAGTTGCTGCCATGGGGACGATTTCAATGGGAAGGGGCATTTTTGTGCCCAATACGTCAACCATCTTGCTTTCGTCTACCAACACAATAAACTGCTTGGCTTGCGCGGCTACAATTTTTTCCCGGGTTTGCGCTGCCCCTCGCCCTTTAATTACTGTCAGATTGGGATCTACTTCGTCGGCGCCGTCAAACGCTATATCCAAATCTGGATGCTGGTCCAGCGTGGTTAGTTCAATTCCAACCTCACGCGCAAGTCGTTCAGAAGCAAATGAGGTTGGGACTCCAAGAATGCGTAGCCCTTCTTTTTTAACCCGTTCTCCCAACGCTTCAATGGCCAAGGCAGCGGTCGAACCGGTACCCAAACCCACCACCATTCCTGGTGCAATCATCGAAGCTACCCGTTGCCCAACAGCCCGTTTTGCAGCTTTTTGAAGATCAGACATGAACCATCCCTATTCGTAACGCAACGAATCAATTGGACTTAAACGAGCCGCTTTAAACGCCGGATACCCACCAAATACAAGTGCAATACCGGTAACAAGCACAACGGCGGTAATAGCCCATCCAACAGGAAACGTTGCTGTGATGTCAAAATAAAATGCGACGCCGTTTCCAACGGCCGCACCGAGGAAGATACCAATTATTCCTCCGATCTGACACAAAAAGAACGCTTCAAACAGGAATTGCCGCATGATGTCTTTACGACGTGCTCCAATGGACTTGCGAATGCCTATTTCTCTGGTACGCTCGGTAACGGAAACCAACATGATGTTCATGATGCCGATACCTGCTGCCAATAGCGAAATTAGTCCAATTCCGGCACCACCAGCGGTTAACGTTCCAGTAAACGCCTCAAAAATGGCCTGCATGGAATCGTTGGTAGAAATCTCAAAGCTGTTTTCTTCTCCAGGTTCTACACCTCGGATAACACGAAAGCGACCAATTAATTCGTCGGTTGCCGCATTGATCATTATGGGATCATGAACACGCACACTAATAGAAGAGATGTTTCTGTTGGTGCCTCCATAATCAAAAAAACCACGCGTAATGGGTATATAGACGCGATTGTCTTGGGAGAAGCCGAGAAAACTTCCTTTTTCTTGAAGAACCCCAATCACTTCACACCGCTTGCCCACGGTGCGGATAACTTTTTGAATGGGATTTTCGTTGGGAAATAATTCTTTCGCTATATCGGATCCCAAAACGCACACGGACCGACCATACTGAACGTCATCGCTCGTGATGAATCGTCCCATTTCCAGTTCGTACGAAAAATTGCCCAACATGTCTTCGTCGGTTCCCATTACGAACACATTGGGTTCCGTTTCGCGATCCATATACGACATTTTTCCCATGATAAAATTATGCATGGGACTAATGGTGACCGCGATTTGCATCGCATCTTCCAATCGTTCTACTTGGTCGTAGGTAATATTGGGCCTATTGCGCCCAGAACGTTCGCCGGGACCGAGCTGGATGGCGGGAGTCCGGGTAATATTTACGGTAGATGAGCCAAGAAACTGTAGTTTTTCTTTGAAATAAACGTCGATTACCTGAACGGCTGTCACCGAAACGATAATCGCAAATACGCCAATGACCATGCCAAGAAGCGTAAGAGCCGACCGCGTCTTGTGCCCTTTGAGTGCACCCAAAGCCATCCGTATCGCCTCGAAAAAACTCATTCTATTCATATCTAAGAGCCTCAATCGGTGCAGACTTAGCAGCAGACCATGCGGGTGCCAGTCCAAAAATTATTCCGATGCCAACACAAATGGTAAAGGCGACCACTACCGTTGTCATATCCAACGAAGCGGGCAAAACAGCCCCAATGATCAAAGAAAGAGGGAACGCGAGTCCCACTCCAACCAGTCCTCCTACCATGCAAATTACCACGGCCTCTACCAAAAATTGAATCAAAATGGTACTTCGCCTGGCTCCGACGGCCTTTCGAACCCCAATCTCTCGAGTTCTTTCCTTCACCGTCACAAACATGATATTCATTACACCAATTCCACCCACTAACAATGCCAGCGCGGTCAGACCAATTCCAATTCCAAAAATGGCGTTTTTAATAGGCTCAATTTGCGCTCTCAACGAAGCTTGTTCATTGATTTCAAAATCATCTTCATCCTGAGCATCCAACTGTCGTGCAAGGCGCAAAACGCCTCGCATTTCATCTTTCGCATCGACTACGGGAAAACCCGAAACTACTTTTGCGCGAACAGAGACATCTCTCCAACGCACGCCAAATTGGTTTTTAAAGGCATTAAATGGAATCTGAACGCCCCAGTCTTCGCCGCCGCCGCCTTGATTCCCTTCTCCTTTTTTGACCATCACGCCAATGACTACATACTTTGAACCGCCAATGGTGATGGATTTGCCTAACGGATTCCCAAAAGGAAACATGTTTTCAGCAATCATGGCCCCAACAATGGCCACTCGCCGAGCACTTTGGTCGTCAAAGGCATTGAAAAAATATCCAGAGGCAAGATCCACGTCGTGAACGAGCGGGTAATTGGCCTGCACACCCATTATGGTGGCGGAGCTAATGGTTTCCGTGGCTGATTTCAGGCTGCGTGACGTTCGCACTACAGCGGTAGCCTGCTCTGTCGCTCTTGAACGCTCATTCAATGCCTCAGCCAGATCTTCGGTGACATTGGGACGATTTATGTATTTCCACCACTTAAATCCTGGCCCATTCGCCCAAGGCCATTTTTCGATATAAACGACATCTGTGCCCAAGGAGGCGATATCCCGTTCAAATCCCTTCTCGATTCCATTCACAACGGTAGCCATACCGGTTACCGAAACAATACCTATGATAATTCCTAGAGTCGTCAGTACGGTTCGCATCTTGTTGCTCCAAACGGATGCAACGGCGATTCGGGCAGACTCCCAAAACTCAAACACGAATTTTTGCACAGACAACCTCAATCAATGGTTAATGCAGACGTTACGGCAGCCCATAAGTGGGGTTGCGAATTAATTTGGATCTTCAACAAGATTCCTCAAAAACCGTCAACCAATCGACGCTCAAAACGGAGCCTGTATTCCTTATAAACCGAATTGTAGTCCGATTTAATTAACCGAAAGCCATTTTCCAGAGCTAAAATGGTCATTCCGGGGTGCAAATTGGGAAAAGTATCGAAAGCGAAATGCGAATATCCCATTTGCTGGACCCGAATCATCATATCCTTGAGTAAATGCAACGCTATGCCTTGGCGCCGGTAATCCGGTAAAATGCCTCCTTTCGCGCTGTAGAATATTTTTTGATTCTCTCGATAGCCCACCTTAAAGCCCACGGGCTCGTTATGTATTCGAGCTTCTAAAATGAGTAGGTCTTCCTTTTCAAACGAATTGATTACCCGGTCTTCGGCAAAAATCAAATGATTCATTTTGCGAATAGCATCTAAGTCGCCGATCCCTTGATGATGAATCGTGAGGCCCGGGACTTCCGGCAAATTCAAAAGGAAAGGGGGCTCGTACCCAAACCGCTCCATTTTCGATTGCTCGCTATTGCTTGGTTGAAGGGGGTAAAAGTGACTGTTTTTCTGCTGCGTTCAATGCGTTTGGCTGTTGCTCAACAAGTGAACAGGGTTCTAGTATTTCAGGTGGGAGATGTTCTAAAAAACGACTCGGCATGGTAAAATACTGCCCATCATAACGTCTAAATTGAAGCATAGGGTAGGATAAAAACAAATAATCTGCTGCACGGGTCACCGCGACGTACAATAATCGACGCTCTTCCTCAAGACTTTCCTGATCTCCCACGGAATAGGAAGACGGAATTACGCCATCCAGAGCTTGAATAATAAATACAACTTTAAATTCCAGGCCTTTTGCAGAATGGATGGTGGAAAGGGTCAACGGAGGTTCATCGCTTTCGGTAGGTTCTGTATCAATTGCCGTTAATTCAATCGGATCTAGCGCGATGGACTCTAACAAGGACGATCGATTCGAATACGAGGTGCCTAGTCCAATGAGATGTTCAAGATCTTGCTCGCGTTTGGGGTAATCCTCGTAATACACCCGCTGAAGGATGGGTCCATAAAACGCAATGATGGATTCCAATTGGCCCGACGGGGTTTGGTTCCCTTTTTTGACAGATCGCAGCATGGCAAACAGGGCCGTGAGGGATTCGATATAGGCCCCTGAAAACGGACGTTCCTGAACTTCGAATGGACCGTCGCTGTGCCCATCCAGCCACTCTATAATCTTGCCCGCCGTTTTGGGTCCGACTCCTTCCAGCAGCAACAATATCCGGTTCCAAGCCACAGCGTCGCGGGGATTTTCGATAACCTTCAGATAAGCAACGACATCCTTAATATGAGCGGCTTCTGCCAGTTTCAAACCACCGTATTTCAAAAAGGGAATATTTTTTCGGTTCAATTCCATCTCTAGGTCGAAGGAATTATGCCCATTCCGAAATAACACGGCCATTTCATGCAGCCCGATTCCCTGCTCACGGAACTGTAAAATGAGTTGCGATACAAACCGACTTTCAAACCGATCGTCGGGGGCGGGCACCAATCCTGGCAATTCTCCGCCTTCCCGCAGTGTAAATAGCTGCTTGTCGTGCTTGCGCGTGGCTTGTTCGAGAAGTGAGTTTGCCAGATTCAGGATTTTTTGGGATGACCGGTAATTGTGCTCCAACTTGAGCACAGAAGCGCCCGCAAACTGCGTGGGAAATTCGAGTATGTTGGTAAAATCAGCTCCTCGGAATCGGTAAATGCTCTGCGCGTCGTCTCCCACCACCATCACATTGCCGTGGACCGACGAAAGGGCTTTAACGATCAACGCCTGGGCTGCGTTGGTGTCTTGGTATTCGTCGACTAAAACATGGCGACAAAGCGACGCCTCCTGCTTCAAAATATCCGGTTCCTGCTTAAAAAGCTGCAACGTCAGGATTAAGAGGTCATCGTAATCCATGAGACCGTGGTGCTTCTTATATCTCGCGTAGCTACCAAAAAGGCGCTCAATATCCGCTTCAAAATCGGCAAATTGGGAATATCCGGACTCCAAAATGGAAGCAATGGAGACTCCTCGATTTCTAACGGCTGAAAAAATCGATTGCAGGGTGCCTTTCCGAGGAAACCGCTTCCCCCCCGTTTTAACAGAAGAAGACGTACGAATAACATCGATCACATCGGCAGAGTCAGAAGAATCCAACAAGGTAAAGTTATCCGGATACCCCAGCTTGGAAGCATGTTTTTTCAGCAGCGTTAAACAAAACGCGTGAAAGGTCCCTCCGCGAACTCGCTTACAGCGTCCATCCAGAAGGCCTGTAGCTCGATTTAACATTTCATTGGCTGACCTCCGCGTAAACGTAAGGAGCACAATGTGTTCGGGAGCTACTCCGGTTTCAACCAAATAAGCCAAACGGTAAATCAGGGTACGCGTTTTACCCGTGCCTGCACCTGCCACGACCAAAAGCGGTCCTGGCCCCGATGTCACCACCTCCAATTGAGCCTCATTCAATTCCTCCTGATACGGTATCGTCAAACTGCTTACAGGCAGCTCTTGCTCAGGAGTAAGTATAAATTTTCGAGACATGTGGATGGAACGGACGTGATCGTTGCTTGGGTTCAATGTAATCGGATTGGCTTAAAAAATTACCCATTTTATTAATGTTTTTTACGTCTCTAGAAACAATTCTACCGTGTGATTGTGGATAACACCCCTGTGTTAGAGGTAGTAAGAAACCCCCCTTCTTCATAGATTTAAATATGGCCTCCAAAACGGCGGTTTCACAACACTCACCATTCCATTGACCGAACTCAACCCTGCAGAATGGGAAAAATAATAGCCGTTGCAAATCAAAAAGGGGGTGTTGGCAAAACCACGACATCCATAAACCTAGCTGCTTCCTTGGCAGCTATGGAGCACCCTACCCTTTTGATCGACTTTGATCCGCAGGCCAACGGAACGTCTGGAGTTGGAATTGATCCTAAAAGTGTTGTCGCATCGACCTACGAAATTTTAATAGGTACCGTCGAAACGTCAGAAGCCATTCTGAAAACGGAAACGCCTTATTTGTCGTTGCTGCCTAGCCACATCAATTTGGTCGGTGCGGAAATTGAAATGGTCGAAATTGTAGATCGCGAACGAATGCTTCGAAAAGCCCTTAGCACCGTCCGAGATCAATTCGATTTTATCATTATTGACTGCCCTCCGTCTTTGGGATTGTTGACCTTAAACTCCCTAACGGCTGCGGATTCCGTATTAATTCCCGTTCAGGCCGAATATTTTGCGCTAGAAGGATTGGGGCAGCTTTTGAACACCATCAAGTTGGTTCGCCAGCACCTTAATCCCGCATTGGAAATAGAAGGAGTTGTTCTCACCATGTTTGACGCCCGTTTGCGTTTAGCCAACCAGGTAGCAAGCGAAGTCAGACGGTACTTTGGTGAAAAAGTGTTCCAAACCATTATCCAGCGAAACGTAAAACTGTCGGAAGCGCCCAGTTTTGGGAGCCCCGTGCTGCTATACGACGCCACGAGTACCGGCTCAAGAAATTACATTGGGTTGGCTAGAGAAATTTTACACGCCAATCAAGAATATCTTACCGAGTTGGCTGCTTCCCATCCACGAAGTGAGTCGAATTAACCTTTACCTGCATGTCTAAGAGAAAATCTGCCCTCGGCCGTGGACTTGGAGCGTTACTCCCGGATTCGGGCGTTCAAGATGCCATTGACGCTTCACCGGGAATCGAATCGACCAAGCTGTACAATTTTGACGAACGCATTCGGACGGCTGGGTCCATTAATGAAGTAGATGTTCAATCTGTTCTGCCCAATCCCTACCAACCGCGCGAACACTTTGACGAACAAGCCCTTCAGGAGCTAAGTGACTCTATTCTGGAGCTGGGCATCATTCAGCCCATTACGGTCCGGTCTGCGGGAGCCAATCGTTATGAGTTGATTTCGGGAGAACGGCGCCTCAAAGCGGCTAAGCTCGCTGGGCTTACCCGTATTCCCGCTTACATTCGAGAAGCCGATACCGAAGCCATGTTGGAAATGGCGCTTGTCGAAAACGTGCAACGTGAGGCATTGAATCCCATTGAAGTGGCTTTGGGCTACCGACGACTCATTGATGAATGCAGCCTAACGCAAGAAGATGTCGCTGTTAAAATTGGCAAAAACAGGTCAACCATTGCCAATTTCCTTCGACTGCTTAAGCTTCCACCCCTGATTCAAGCGGGACTTCGCGACGGCATTCTTTCGTCGGGTCACGCTCGGGCTCTGCTGTCTTTAGAAAATGAATCCCTCCAACGACAAGTTATGGAGGAGATTGTTGAAAACGATTTGTCCGTTAGGGATGTGGAGCGCAGAGTAAAAGAGCTTCAGAAACCAACCAAAAAAGTCGCACCTAAGCTAAAAGAGATGTCGGGGGCTGAAAAAATTGAGCTTTCTAGGTTTTCAGAACGGATTAGGCGCGTTTTAGGAACGAAAGTGATGGTAAAACCGGCGCCGACAGGTTCTGGCGGCAAGATTGAGTTGGAATATTATTCCAACGAAGATCTAGAACGGATTGCTGATTTCTTTGACCGCTAAACGAGGCCTTTTTTTGGCATCTCTCCGAATAATCATTGTTTTGATTTGTGGCTTCATTGGGATGTCGGAGATGAATTATGCCCTCGCTCAGACCTCTTCCCAACCCGATGTTCTAGAACGCACGCCTAATGGGGCGCTTTGGCGATCTGCGGTTGTGCCCGGTTGGGGCCAAATCTATAATAAACAATACATTAAGCTGCCGTTTGTATACGGAGCGATTGGTGGGCTCTTGTATTCGGCTGTTACTGCCAACCAAGACTATCAGTTATACCGACGCGCATTTCAGTACAAAGCGTATCAGGAAAGCGTGGACAATGGGTCCCTAACAACGAACCCCAAAGCCTCGTACCAATCGTCATACGACGAAGTAGCAGCCCAATTTGGGACCATCTCATCCAGACCCCTCGAAGCCCAGCGAAATATTTTTCGCCGATCGCGTGACCTTTCCTTCATTGGGGTCGGCTTAGTGTATAGTCTGGCCATGCTAGATGCATTTGTAAGCGCGCACTTACTGGATTTTGATGTAGGAGAGAACCTTAGTTTCGAGGTCGCTCCTGCGCCGGGAGGTATCCGGTTCCAAGCCCTCGTTCCTTTGGAACGCAGGGCCGACCGTGGTTTATCCCATTGATAAATTCTCGAAACCGGTCCATTCTGTTCGCATTTACGGGCTTCTGGCGTGTTTTTGACCACAAAACTGTCTTAAAAGCTTTAGGCACGCAACAGATAGTTAACATTACGTATATTTAGACCGCCCGGGCTTGATGCGCACTCGTGGATTTCTCACGGAAGCAATTCTGGCACCTTTACCAGGGTAGTTGTTCAGAATAAAGGGCTCCGTAATATGTCTGAAAGGTTTCGCAAATCTGGCGATGCTGTCATTAAACCAAATGTAATGACACCACCTGTCGGTCAACCAAGTCTATTTACAAAGTGTGATCGATTTTTCGACGCAGAAGGTGTGTTCGCGCAGATTAAAGCAGCGGATCTCTACCCCTATTTCCGTCCGGTGGAAAAAAATGATGGCACCCGCGCCATTATCCAAGGTCTTGAAATAATTATGGCTGGTTCAAATAACTATTTGGGCCTTCTCTCTGATCCTCGCGTCAAAAAGGCAGCTGAAGACGCCATTGAACATTATGGCACCGGCTGCACGGGTTCTCGTTTTTTAAATGGTACGCTAGATTTACACATTGAGCTCGAAAAACGACTAGCGAAATTCATGGGGACGGAGGCGTGTGTTCTGTTTTCAACGGGATACATGACCAATCAGGGAGTGATTCAGTCCCTAGCCGGCAAAGGCGACCTGATTTTTTCAGATAAAGACAACCATGCCTGTATTGTTGCAGGAATGAAAGTGTCTACGGCTGAAACCATTCGATATCGTCACGACGATATGGCTCATTTGCGTAAGCAATTGGAAAAAGCCACCAGAGATTTTCCCGAAGCAGGAAAGTTTATTGTTTCGGATGGCGTGTTTAGCATGAGCGGTGCTGTGGCGCAAGTCCCTGAAATGGTTGAATTAGCCGAAGAGTTTGGAGCCGCTCTCATGTTGGACGATGCCCACGCTGTGGGTGTTATCGGACCGGGCGGCCGTGGTAGCGCTGCCCATTTTGGATTGGGCGACCGGGTTCATCTGACCACGGGTACGTTCTCGAAAAGTTTTGCCTCATTGGGCGGATTTGTGGTAGGAAGCACAAACGTTATTGAATTTATCCGACACACCGCATCAGCACACATATTCAGTGCTTCCATGCCGCCATCTGCGGTTGCGACGGTTCTAAAGTGTCTTGAGATCCTAGAAGCCGAACCGGAACGGTTGGAGCGCTTGTGGGAAATCTCAGATTACATGCGCACGGGCTTTAAAAATGCCGGGTTCAATGTGTTAGCGAGCCAAACGCCGGTTATACCGGTTGTTGCGAACACGATGCGAACCTGCCTTGAAATGTGGCATGATCTACTCGAAGAAGGTGTATTTGTGAATGCGGTTGTTCCGCCAGCGGTACCTCAAGGCCAATCCTTGTTACGCACGTCGTACATGGCTACGCACACCAATCAAGATCTAGATTATATTTTAGAAGCATTTTATAAAGTGGGCAAAAAGCACGGCTTGATCGGGACCAACGGAACGGTTGCTCACGATTAAGTACCGAATGATGCGCTCGTTTGTCGCCCCTTTTTGACGGGCAACTGCCCGATTTATTTCATTTGAACTAGGGCCTAGATGTCGAATCCTTCCATGAACGTAACGGTCCGACCTGTTACAGGGTGGCTAAGTAGAAAAGCGTTTATTCAGTTTCCCTACACGCTCTACAAAGGCCATAAAAGTTGGGTCCCGCCCCTTCGACTTGACACATCGACGCTAATAAATCGCAAAAAGAATGCATTTTTCTCGCATGGAGATATGCAATTGTTTCTTGCCAGAGATAGCCATAACAAGGTAGTCGGACGCATTGCTGCCATTAAAAATGGCATGCACTTGAAGAAATACGACGATGGAGTCGGTTTTTTCGGTTTTTTCGAGACCGTAAATGATGAGGCGGTTGCAAAAGCTTTGTTAGACGCGGCGTCCGATTGGCTTCGTTCTCAAGGATTAAGCAAAATGCGAGGCCCAGCAAACCCGTCCTTAAACGACGTAGCGGGGCTGTTGGTTGATGGTTTTGACAAGCAGCCATCCATTTTGATGGCGTTTAATCTAGACTACTATGAACCGCTTCTAACGGAGTATGGCTTTAAAAGAGTGATGACCATGTGGGCGTATTACGCACACACAAAACTGGTCAAGACGGAGAAAATGGCGCGCGGGTGTGGCCTTATCCTGAAAAAATGGCCCTCCCTTTCGGTCCGCTTTCTTGATATGACCCGTTTTGAGGAAGAAGCGAAGCTCATTTTGGACATGTACAACGATGCATGGTCTGATAACTGGGGTCACGTTTCAATGACCGAAGGCGAATTTCAGCAAATGGCCAAAGAGCTTAAACAGATTCTGGACCCGCGCCTTGCGGTGATCATCGAGGACGACGGATACCCCGTTGGATTTGCCGTTTCACTTCCAGACATGAACTACGCGTTCAAAACACTAAAGAGTGGCCGTTTATTGCCAACCGGGCTATTCAAATTATTGTTCTTAGCGACATCTGGAGTTATTCGGGAAATACGAATGCCATTGATGGGCGTTCGTAAGTCGCACCACGGAAAAGGACTCGACGCCATGTTGGTGTACGAAACCTATAAAAGTGCCCAAGAAATTGGCGTTTTAGGCTGTGAAATGAGCTGGGTATTAGACAATAACTTGCGACTTCGGCATTCATTGGAATCAATGGGCGGGGTAATTGACAAGGAATATGCGTTATTGGAGTGCGAGATATGACGAATATTGAATTCGTGTATTTCGACCTGGATGACACGCTATTGGACCATACCCACGCTGAAGAAAAGGCGCTTGAATCGCTTTGCGAGGATTCGGCGGCTCATTTTGGCGATTCAGCCTTCCCATTGGTTCTTTCGACCTACCAAAAAATAAATCCCACCGTTTGGCATAAGTATTCATTGGGCGAATACACGAAAGAGCAAGCTAAAGTGGGTCGTTTTGAACAGCTATTAGAGGCTTGTTTCCCAGAAGGTTTGTCCCGCGCAAAGGCATTGGCCGAATCGTATCTGGCTCGATATGCGGACTTTTGGCAGCCTATTGATGGCGCTTTCGAGGCGTTTACGTCAACTGCCGCCTCGCTTCCCGTGGGTATCCTTACCAATGGGTTTTCGGAACAACAGCGAGCTAAACTGAAAAAATTCCCTCATCTCGAGCACGTTTCCTCAGCTATTGTTATTAGCGAAGAGGTCGGCTATTTGAAGCCTAATATCAAACTTTTTGAACACGCTGCGAGCAAAGTGAACATCCAGAACTCTTCCATTTTGTACGTTGGGGACTCTTTTCGTTCGGACGTAGAAGGAGGAGTTGGGGCGGGCTGGCACGTCGCTTGGTATTCCGATCAGGAAACCGACTTGCCGAATGTTTGGAGTTTTACCGATTGGAATGCCTTTACCGAAACGATTGAAGGCATTGTTCATCGCCCGTAATGTGCGTGCGTCGACCCGCCAAAAGTTAGAGGCTTGGGGTAGGGGCAGAAGTTGCGGCCAAAAAGCACGGGCATAAAAAAAGCCATCCCTAAAGGACAGCTCTTTTTAATGCTCCTAGACACGTGAACCTCCCCTAGTTCGAAACACTTACCGAAGCAGTTGCTTCGCCCCAGTGTGGGAGGTTCGAGTCTCAGTGGGAACTAATTGCCGGCAAGCCGACCTCAGAATTATTCACAGGTGCCGTTTCCAACTTCCTGTGCTGTCCTTACCGTATGGGCACACAGCAAAGACGGTATCTTATCAGGATTTAGCTTCTTCCACTGTTCGGTTCTTGCGAACCGCCCACTTTCAAAAACCTACCCTCTCTTTTCCAAGTCCACATTCCGAAGAATCCTTTCTTTTCTAAGAGCGGCGATCACTTTCCATCCGCAATAGCCACTTTCAACCGAAGTTGAGAGCGCTTTATCGCTTTAACAAAGTGACAACGAGTCTTTCAAAACACTACGCCGGGACGTGATTGTTTCGTTTTTCTCGCCTTCCAATCCTTCCTGTCTATTTTCAGGCCGAAGCCTAATCACATACATTCTGGCGATGCTTTTCATATCCGGGATCAACTGCCGTCCAGATGGGCCTTGCGGCTTTTCCTTCGAACATCCCCCTTCTCTTCCAAACATCCGATTGTTACTCCAGCAACATACTCTCGAGAAGTACACAGCCTTCAACATAACATCGATGGAAACCTGTACTTTTCCTTTCGGAATCGTGAAGTTACCTCATGCAGCCTAGAGACTCAGTCGCGTCAAGGAACTGTGCCCGAAGGCACTGTTGGTAGTATATCACAGGCATAGGCACATGTCAATAAAGCACACCCCCCTTTCCTTCAACAAGAAATTCACAGGAAATGGGAGCGTTTTGTGCATAACGATTTAACTCGTTCTTACAGAACAGATTAGCCTAAACGCACAAAAAGCCCGACCCCAAAAAAGGATCGAGCTTTTTGTTGCCCATAGTCACTGCGCGACTGAATGCCCTCATACGAGAACACACTTCCAGGCGGCATGATGTTTACAAAAATACGGCCCTTTTCAACGGAAAGCAAAGATGCAATAACGGTCTCATGCCCCTCACATCGTTTTAGAGCCGTATTTCAACTATTATTTTTACACATTCCAATCGCAATAACGGACTTATTACATTTGTGACCAAAATGTAGACCAAGCTGAAAAGTCTAACAATAACGTTAGCAACAGCCCGCCCAGGGCTCCGCCCAAATGAGCTTCATGCGCAATTCCGCCGGGTTGGCTTTTGTTTTTTCGCGTCATGACCCACGCTGAATACATAATAAACGCAAATCCGAAAATCCACGCGGGAATGCCAATGGGAATAAAGAACAGATAAATCGCGCGCTGGGGATAAAACAAAGCGAAAGAGATCACGACTCCTGAAATGGCTCCAGATGCTCCGACTGCCGAATACGAAGGAGAATCCTTGTGCATCAATATGGTGAGTCCGTGAGCCGCCAACTCTGCGCCGAAAAACAAAATCAAAAAGCCGACCGAACCCAATCTGATTTCAAGTGCGGGACCAAAATAAAATAAGGTGATCATGTTGAACGCGAGATGCCCTAATCCTCCATGGACAAATCCCCCCGTGATCAAGCGATAGTATTCGCGATCTTGAAGTACGCGTTTTGGCTTAAAGGCCAACACGTCTATCATTCGCTTATCGGAAAAAAGCGCATACCCGCTAACCATAACGATGATGAGCAGGATAAAAAGAGAGAATGGGGAGTCGTAAAACACAAGTTCACCGATGATTGGGTACGGGGCACATCAAGGCATTCGTTCGGTGTACGACAAACCTCGTGCGTAGATTCCCGGCTCCAATAAGCCAATTATCGGGTGATTTGTGGCCGCCTTTTAGTAGGAAACTGCAGCTCTATTTTGAAATAAACGTCGCTCATTTTTTCGGCACTCCTTGCGGACGCGACGGCAAAATCGAGCAATTCGCATGCGCAAAGCAGCATCGTCCATGCCCATTATTTCACCAATTTGCTTGTAGCCCATTGGATCATCGGCCATTCGGTAGGCCCATATTTGCTTCAAAATGGGATCTGAGTTGTTTAATTGGCGAAGTGAAGTGTAAACGCGTAACGCGTCTCGGTCGGAAATACTTTTCGGCTCCGAAGGTGCCTGGTCTGCTACTTCTTCGAGTTGATGGGTGGTACGGTATCGGTCACTGGACAGGATTTCCCTAGATTGCCTCGCACGTTTTCGGGACAAATATCGAATCATATTATTCCGAAACATGCGCCTGGCGTAGCGCTCCAGCATGCGTACCTGAGGCAGAACGCTTCGAAATTCGAGTACACATTCCCCGGCCAAATCTTCCGCTTCGGAAACACTCAATTTCGATTCAAAATAGGCTTTCGACACAAAATAGGAGAGGCTCTCGGTATAGATCCATCCAATTAAGATTTGTGTGGACATTTCGCATCCTAACTTTGCTTTCTCTAGAGTAAGATCGGTGGGAATCACGGTATTCGACATGGGCTTGGGTCTGAATTAATGGCGTGCGAAGACGTTGATTAATTCATTGACACCCCTTCTTGCGAATCGTAACTCAGCACCCCGAGAAATCGCAGTAGGCCGTTTTTTGGCGTGTAGGGAAAACCCGATTGACCGCGCGCCACCGTTCCATTATGTTGAATGGTAAACCGAGCGCCGGAAATCTAAACGAGGCTGTCATGAAACTATTATTTGCAACCGACCTCAATGAACCTCGCAGCATTACAGATCAGGTCCAGAAATTGGCCCTTTCCTTAAAAGCGCAGCTTTTTGTGGTCCATGTCCACGTCCCCACGCCTACCACTCCATTGGGCGTGGATCCACTGAGTGGATTTGGGGAAATAGCCTATGCGCTTTACGACCCCGCTGTCGAAGATTCAATTGTAGAAGCAGAACGGCATGATTTTGATCACTTCCTAACGGATAGATTCACGATCCCCGTGCGACCCGCTTTACACCAAGGCGACCCTGCTCGCGTAATTCTGGACGATTCAATTTCCATGGAAATTGACATGGTTATTTTGGCAAAACGACATCATTCCACGTTTGAAAGAATATTGCTAGGTAGCGTTTCCGATACGATTGCCCGAGAAGCTTCGGTCCCCGTAATCCTGCTTCCGGTGTCGGATCAGAAATAGACGTATAGAGCATTACATCCCGCTGGAAGGACTAAGGTTGGCTATCGGCCGCTCCTAAAGCAGAGTCCAAAAATGCGCCGAATTCTTCCACAGACATCAGCGCACTAGATCGTGCAATAAGCGATCTATCCGTTGCAGAAACGACCGCGAAGGTAGGGAGTGCGGGTGTACCGGTCAGCTGCATTTGAAATTGATGGAATTCATCCCCTTTTTCAAGATCGTCCGTGTATAAGCGGAGGGGGATGAACGAATCGGCGAATCGATCCATAATTTCCGGCTTGCGGAAAACCGTAGACTCCATTTGACGGCAGTTGGTACACGTCCAGCCCGAAAAATCCACGAAAACGGGCTTTTGTTGCTCTTGAGCGGCCATAAAAGCCCCTTCCACATCGTCGATGAACCAATTATCCTCGTCTGCCGTGGGTTCGGCTGAAAACCCCGATACCACCGAAAACGAAGAGTTTGGTCCTATTTGTGGGGGAAGGTAGGCATCCAAGGCAGGAAGCGGAGCTCCAAAAAGGCCTGGAAGCATGTACAATGTGATCACAAAAAACAGCATGGCCACCATCAGTCTTCCTACGCCAAGCGTTTCAACCTTTTCCTCATGTGCAAATCGGAGCTTACCCAACAAGTACAAACCCGTAAGGAAAAACAGAACCAATACAATCGCGATACCGAGCGTGCGAGAGAGAAGTC
>JAURGV010000029.1 GCA_030833605.1 Rhodothermales bacterium | reverse complement strand
TTACACCACGCCGACTGGTGTCCGATTCGACTATAGTGTTTCCAGCGATGCCAATGGCTTTGGTGGAGGTTCTTCTTTTGGGGGAGGAGCCGTAAATAGTTCTTGGAACACGTATTGGGACGTTGAAACTACCGTGACGGACCAAGGATGGTTTGCTGAAATGCGTATTCCCTTTTCCAGCTTGGGTTTTCAGGTGAAAAACGGGAAAGTGAATATGGGTATGATTGCATACCGATTCATTGCCCGGAAAAACGAGCGACAAATCTATCCGCTCATACCTGCGAATTGGTCGATGGGGTTTGCTAAACCGTCTCAAGCTCAAAAAATTGAATTGGAAGGGGTAGAAAGTCAAAAACCGATCTATGTTACACCCTACATAACGGCCGGTCGCTCCTCGTACAATAGGCTGAATGATGCAGAAATAGCCTACGAAGCAGGCTCAGAGCTATCCAAACAAGCCGGGTTGGATCTTAAATATGCGATCACGAACAATCTAACCCTGGACGCTACGTTCAATACCGATTTTGCACAGGTCGAAGCCGATGACCAGCAAGTGAACCTGACTCGTTTCTCTTTGTTTTTCCCTGAGAAAAGGCAGTTTTTTCAAGAAAGGAGTAGTCTTTTTGATTTTTCAACAGGGCGTAGGGATCGCCTTTTTCATAGCCGCAATATTGGTATCAACGAAGGTGAGACCGTCAGAATTTTGGCTGGTGGACGTATGGTTGGACGAGTAGGAGCGTGGGACGTCGGTGTTATTGATATGCAGACGGAATCTGTTGGAGATCTTGCGGCAGAAAACTTTGGGGTTGTTCGCATCAGACGTCAGGTGGTAAACGACCAGTCGTTTGCCGGCGGTATGTTTACCTCTAGGATCGGAGGCGATGGAGCCTACAATTTGGCCTACGGGTTAGACGGCACGTTCAAAGTAGGCCCAGACGACTATTTTGAAACGAAATGGGCGCAGACGTTTGACGACGAAATGTTGGATGATCGCGGATTCAATCTTGTTCAAACTGGATTTTTCTCTGCCGACTACAACCGACGCAATGACATCGGACTTTCGTTCAGAAGCGGACTGGCGTTTGCCGGCGCAGATTATTTACCGGGATCGGGATTCATTTCTCGAAACGATTACACCAGCGGATCCTTTGACGTTCAATATGGCTGGCTTTCGAAGGAAGAAGCGAAATTGAAAAAGCACGATGGTTCAATTTATGGAAACGTGTACGTCCGCAATAAGGACAGCAGTTTGGAATCGGTCCGGGCAGGCGGAAGCTGGGATTGGTCCTTCAAGTCGGGCGCCAGTGCTAGATCTAGCTTCAATGTGATGGTTGAAGACCTTACTGAAGACCTGAATTTCCCGCTAGAACTAACCGTGCCAAAGGGACAATACACGTTTGTCGAATGGCAATCGAGTTATAACGTTGGAAACGGAAACCTATTTAGGGGTCGCGTTTCTGCTTCTGCCGGTACTTTTTACGATGGATGGCGCCTCGAATTCAAATACGATCCCACATGGAATATGAACAAATATGTGGAGCTCGGAGGGAGTGTTGAAATAACACACTTGGAATTTCCAGATCGAAATCAGGCCGCGAATATCCAGTTGATTGGACTGAAAGCACAAATTGGCTTAAATACCAAAATATCTCTCAACTCTCTTGTTCAGTACAATACGGCCGCCAATATTATCGCTTCTAATGTCCGATTCCGATACAATTTTGCTGAGGGAAATGACTTGTGGTTGGTCTACACGGAAAACTTGAATACCGATAGACAACGCGAGCCTCTGGCCCTTCCTGTTTCTAGCATCCGAACCATTCTGTTGAAATACACCTATACGTTTGGGTCGTAGGACCTTGAGAATACGTGCAGGTTATTTCTTGACCTTTACGAAGGGTGGCATGCCAATGGGGAATATTACCCCATCTGGTGACAGGTCTTGCAAGGTAGCCCCTGTGAAGTCACAGCCGGAAAAATCCGTTCCGGTCAATATGGTCTCTCTGAATCGTGCCTTTTTGAAATTCGCATTTCGGGCTGACACATTATAGAGAATGGCCTCTGAAAGTCGGGCTCATTCAAACGAAGCTTCATCCATAGAAGCAAATGTTAGGATAGCAAAGCTAAGGTCCGCCTGTGCAAAATTGGCATGCTGAGCTGAAATGGATGTTAAATCAGCTCCGGTCAAATTGGCATTTTGCAAATCCGCGCCATCTAGTTGGGCCTTTTCTAGTTCAGCAACCGTCAGAAACGCTCCCGAAAGGTTGGTTTTTGAAAAATTTGTGCCCTGAAGAAGTCGGCCGGTCAAATCTAGTCCCGACAAGTCCGGTATACATTCAGGATGGGCATCTCGCCATCTGTTCCATGCGGTCACGCCTTCATTCAGCGTGCGTTCGTGCTCGAGTTGCGACATAAATTTCCAGCCGTTTTTTAACAGTCTCTGGTAAAGTAATAAACGGACAGCATATGCGGTGGACTGCACTTCTGATTGTGTAACCTTTTCTACTATATAGCAGTACTATATAGCACAACAGTAATCCTACCATCCATTGCTCCTCCCCATGTTATCTAAACAGTTAGTAGCGGCTTCGCTTCAGCCCATTGTGTTAACCATTCTATCTAGAGGTGAGGCGTATGGTTACGAAATCATGCAGCGGGCCCTTGACCTATCCAATGGCCAGTTGGTTTGGACTGCCGGGACATTGTATCCATTAATGCACAGATTGGAAGCCAAAGGGTTGATTTCATCGGCTTGGCATCCCTCAGAGTCAGGACCGCGAAGGAAATACTACCGCATCACGTCCAAGGGTCAGACTGTCCTCGAAGCAGACAAAAAAGAGTGGATTAATGTACACGCCATTCTAATGAACTTGTGGGGGCCTGAGCTGGCAATCGCATGATGTTCAACTTAGAAACAGCCATTTCAACCTGGAAAAATGCACTCAAACACAACCGTGCATTTTTACCCGAGGATATAGAGGAGTTGGAGGGACATATCCGAGACCATGTTCACTCCGCTTGTGAAGCCGGACTGTCCGAAGAAGAAGGCTATCGAAGGGCGCTAAAAGAAATTGGAGATTTAATGGGATTAGAAACCGAATACAAAAAGGTCTTCTGGTCCAAAGTGCTAACACGGACAGGAGCCGTCAAGGAAATTATTCTGGAAGTAAAAATGCTAATAAACTATTTAAAGATCGCTTTCCGTAATCTGTTGCGGTACAAGGGCTACACCTCAATTAACATAATTGGATTGGCTGCGGGAATTGCCTGCTTTATTGTAATTGGCCTCTTCGTAAAAGACGAGCTGAGTTACGATCGCCACAACGAGCATGCAGATTCCATCGTTCGGGTACTGTATGGAGAGAAGCAAATTTACACACCTACAGCCGTAGCTCCTGAATTTTCGAGGCGTTTCCCAGAAGTGGTGTCGGCGACCCGGATTTTTCCCATTGGAATGTTTAATTCCATCACCGTACGCAAGGACGAAAAGCTTTTCGAAGAATCGGGTTTTATTTCCGCGGATTCAACGTTGTTCGATGTGTTTACCCTCCAAATAGTCGCAGGGCAACCGGAAAATGCACTAAACAGACCACAAACGATTGCCATTTCGCGAACGGCTGCATTGAAGTATTTCAATCGGATCGATCCTATCGGGGAGACTTTGAATGTTAGTGGATCCACAGATTTTGAAGTGACAGCGGTTTTTGAAGACCTACCTTCCACGTCTCATGTACATTTCAGTTTTGTAACGTCCTTTGTTTCCTATCCCCGATGGTCAGAACGAGAAATCTGGGATAGATCCAACTTCTTCACCTATTTGCGCTTGCAGGATGCTCGGTCGATGGAGCCGCTGCAAAACAAAATAGATGCCATGGTTGCGCAACTGTCTGCTAGTGATCCAAATCTCGCGTCGGAACAGTTCTTTTTCACGTTACAACGACTAACCGATATACGGCTGAAATTTGAAGGTAGAGAGCGCTACGTTTTTATGTTCTCGGCTATCGGCTTGCTGATTTTGTTGGTGGCGTGTGCCAATTACATCAATTTGGCCACTGCGCGCGCGTCGCGACGCGCGCGCGAGGTCGGCATCCGCAAAGTGTCTGGTGCGCACAGAGGGCACTTGATGCGGCAGTTTTTCGGCGAGTCCATGCTCATGGTATTGATCGCATCCATTTTGGCTGTGGTGTTGGTGTTTATTTCCATAGGCCCACTTAATGCTGTGAGTGGCAAAGAGATAGCGCTTTCGCTCTGGAATTTGAAATTCTGGGGGTTGATAGTTGGTCTGGGGGTTATAATGGCTGGTTTATCGGGTGTTTATCCCGCCATCATGCTTTCATCCTATCAACCGGCGACCGTTCTCAAATCTGCATCGGGTAGAGGGACGGGGAGTTCAAAGTTTAGGAACGTGCTGGTTGTATTTCAATTTGTCGTGACCGTGTTCCTATTGGTGGGAACGTTCGTGGTCAAGGGACAGCTTTCCTTAATGCAGGATCGAGATTTTGGATTTGAAAAAGACCATGTGGTCGTTCTTTCCATGAATGATGCTGCTATGCGATCCAACTATGAATCGATTAAAAGCGTGTTACAGTCACAGCCCTATGTACAGGCCGTTTCCGCAATTCAGAGCACTCCCGGTTACCAATTTTCTGGATATGGCATGGAGACGGAAGAATCCGACCTTACAGAACAGGTGCCAGGTGGGGGACAATTGGTAAACGGCATTACCATTGACGACGACGTTGTAAACGTATTAGGTTTGCATCTCATTGCAGGATCAAATTTTCCGGATGATCCATCGTATACGCCAAGCGACGGACAGTATCGGTATTTGGTGAATGAACAGTTGGTTCGCTCATTGAATTGGGACCCCGATGAGGCCGTCGGAAAGAAAATCAACCTAACTTCGGGTCGGGTTGGGGAAATTTTTGGTGTGTACCAGGACTATCACTATCAGTCGCTACACAATGAAATAAATGCACAAGCGCTCTTTATAGACCCCAGCCAATTCCGCAACCTAATGATCAAACTGCGGCCGGACCAAGGCTCTGGAAGTTTGACCGCTTCTATGGCTTCGCTGCAGAAAATTTGGAAAGACGTAGCTCCACAAAAGCCGTTTTCTTTCAAGTTTCTGGATGATGAATTCGATGCCTTATACAAGGCCGATGTTCAAATATCAGAGGTCATTTCCGTTTTTTCAGTTCTTGCCGTTTTAATCGCATGTTTGGGATTCATTGGCCTCGCATCATTCACTGCGGAACGCAAAACGAAAGAAATTGGCGTTCGAAAAGTAATGGGGGCGACCGTTGGGCAAATTTATCTGCTCATGACGAAAGATCTGGTGCTTTTAGTGGGGATTGCTTTTGCCATTGCGACACCTTTTGCGTGGTATTTCCTTAATAAATGGCTCGAAAACTTCTCCTTCCGTTTGGAGCTGACGGTTTGGACCTTCTTAACTGCCGGTTTGGTCGTTCTGCTTATCGCAGTGATAACGGTGAGTTACCAAGCCCTGCGAGCCTCGTATCTAGATCCCGTAAAGAGCCTCCGGTATGAGTAAAAATAAAAAACCCTGATACCGGTGTCGGTATCAGGGTTTTTACGTGTGGAGCTAAGCGGGTTCGAACCGCTGACCTCTTGAATGCCATCCAAGCGCTCTACCAGCTGAGCTATAGCCCCATCTTTTAGGTCATGCCCTGTTAAAGGGATAGAAACCGAAAATACGAAACGGTCTTAGGACCAAGCAAATACTTCCTGCTTTCGAACGACTGTTCCACCGTCAATTCATATGAAAGGGACAATTCGTCGCGCCTTTGGCCTACCGCGACGACAGCATAGACGCAAATGTGCCAATAAATGCGGTGTATAAAGCAGAACCAATCCAAAGGCCCGTCACCAAGAATGCATTTCTCGCTCCTGCTTGAAGCGCAAGAAGGGTGACCAATATGCCGTTATGAACCAACGCGATTACAAGACCGCCCAAAAAGGCTTGGCGAGGAAGAATAAGCAAGCCTTCCCGTTCCGAGCTGGGGAATAACCCCATCAAGAACCCTATCAGCGTCTTGACGAGCATGTGAAGCCCCCATGTGTCGTACACGGCATCGAGTAAAAACCCAAAAAAGAAGCCACCAAAGGCGCCCCAATGCCTTCCTTTTCGGATTCCTAACCAAGCGACAAACAACAAGACTGCATCAGGAAACGCGCCCCACAACGTGAGTCGTCCTAAAATGAGCCATTGGAGCAAGAAAACGCCCAGGCCTAGAAAAAATGTTCGAAATAAAGCAGGCATTCTACATCGGGTAAGTGGTGCAATCTACGAAGAACTGGAACCACCTAAAACGAATTTGTGACCATTCCTTCAAAGGAACCTGTTCCACTCAGTCGGGTTGGGACAACAATCCAGAATGATGGCTAAAATCCACGGTTTTATGGCTACCCGAACTTCAAAAAAACGAGCCCGTCAAACGCAAAGAAACGGCGTTATGGTGTTTGAGCGCCGTAACTATGTGTTGTTGGTGGTTGGTCTAGTGATGATCATTGCTGGATATGTAATGATGAGAATGGAAAATGAAATGGATGGATTCATTTCTCTCTATATCGCCCCGCTCATTCTTCTTGCCGGATACCTTGAAATCATGTACGCCATTTTGTGGCGGCCGGCAAAGGAAGAGTCAGCCAAAGAAGCCTAATTATACATCAAGTACGCGCTTCGTTGTAGGGCAAACGCCGCAATCTCTGATTCCCACGCGTCTTGGAATTGGGTGCCTGAATATCCTGATTCTACCATTGATTTAAGCCGGTCCGTCCCACCCAGAAGCTGCAACCAGCGTTCATTAATCAGTCCTTTTTGAGCGGAATCTGGGGAAGTGGCGACCATTCTTCCGACAAGTTCTAATCCTGTTGAAACCGGGCGAACTTTGGAGGCATCGTCAATTCCAATCGATATACTTTGAATCAATGTGTCTTTCCATTTAGGGCTGGAAGACTTTCCCGGTCTCTCCGTTGGGGTTGTTTGCCCAGGAACCAATACCAAACCCGGAAAGCCCGGTTTTGATACGGAAGAAGCATCCATCCACGGCGCGCCAACGGTTAGAAATGGCAAGTCTGTTCCTCGCCCTTCACTCGCCGTAGTGGCCTCGAAGAAACAGGTCCCCGGATACAGAAGTGCCGTTTCAAATGTAGGCAGATTTGGGCTGGGTGGGATCCATGCAAGTCCGGTGCTGGGCCACAGCATCTCTCGGGTCCAGTTTTGCATGGAAATCACGTGCAAATCCAACGAATCGAGGCCAGGGAGCCATTTTTCGCCTTGGATCATTTTAGCCAGCTCGCCAACCGTAAGTCCATGTCGAATTGGAATGGGATACTGACCTACAAACGACGTGTATGCGGTGTCCAATACAAATCCTTCCATTTCATTGCCACCCAATGGGTTAGGGCGATCAAGGACGTAGAAAGATGCACCGGATTCAGCGGCCGATTGCATCGACAGACCCAGTGTGGAAATGAAGGTGTAAAAACGCGCGCCAACATCTTGAATGTCAAAAACGAGGGCGTCAACGCCTTGCATCATTTCAGGAGTAGGCCTTCGGTTGGTGCCATACAGACTGTAAACGGGGACACCGGTGGCGTCATCAAGGCCATCTTCGATTTTAGCGCCTGCATCTTCGTCCCCGCGTATCCCGTGCTCGGGTCCAAAAAGGGCTACCAAGTTTACGGATGGGGATGTTGAGACAAGGTCTATAAGGTGGGTCTCGCCAACTCTAGAGGTGTGATTGACAATCAGCCCCACGTTTTTGCCGCGAACGGCTTCAAAATCGGACTGCACCAACAGGTCGGCTCCCGTTAAAACAGAAGTGGTCGCGGGGACCATTCGGTCCCCGCGACCACTCACTAATTCGCACCCGCTAAATAGGCTACAGGCGAAAAAGACCACGCAAAACGTGGCCGCCGTGTTAGCTAGCGTTGTTAACGATCTCGACTTCTGGGAAGTAGTAGTTTGCTTCAAGTCTTCCGTTTTCAACGGAGTCTGATCCATGAACAATGTTTTGGCCTTTGTTGTCCGCAAAATCGTGACGAATGGTACCGGCTTCAGCTTCTGCTGGATCCGTTGCGCCAATCAGTGTACGAAAATCGGCAACAGCGTTCTCTTTTTCCAATACGATTGGAACGCAAGGACCAGAGCTCATGAAATCAACCAACTCACCGAAAAAAGGACGCTCGCGGTGCACAGCGTAAAAACCACCGGCTTCTTCTTTCGACAAATTAATCATTTTAAGGGCAAGTACCTTAAATCCAGCATCTTGCATGCGACGAATTACTTCGCCAATCAAATTTTTACGGACACAGTCCGGCTTCAAAATGGCAAGTGTACGTTCGATGGCCATAGTTATTCTCGTAGTGGGATTATCTTTAGATGTAATGTCCCAAAATACGAGTTAATCGAGCAGTCGTTCGTTGATCGAGTGGAAAAAGCCGTGAATCGGTACGCTTTACCTTCCAAGCGGACGGAAAAACCTAAAAAAGTGGCGTGAAGCTGATCAAAGCTCGGTATTCACTGGCCTCAAATCGCTCTTCTCCACTCACAGGATACGGGGATAGCTGTAGCAGTTGAAACCGATAATCCTGAAACTGAATGACGTCGTTGCCAATAAAAGGCGTCGGAACAAGGCCGGGAATAACGCCAACTATTTGATGCCCGCCGTCATTGCCGTTAAACAATTCCATTAAAACCTTGGCATCTCCCAGTTGAATGCATTGAACGTTGGATGGACAACGACTATCGGAGATCAATTTATCAAAATGAATCGAAATGCTGGTCCCTTCAATTGTTGCGGTATCTCCGGGAGCTAATTCGAACGGGTCCGAACTGGGAACCGTAATTTGTCTAAAGCCAGGACGATCTTCGGATTCCTTTTTGGAATCAACCGTGAAGTCTCGGCAGCCGGCCAAACTTACAAAAGCAATAGCAGCAAATAGGATGACGAATCGTGGCATAGGACTTTCTTGGGGGGCCGTGGTCTTTGTTGAGATCGACCCATATGTTATTAAGATTCGCTACCGATGAATCCAACGGTAGAAAGGTCTCTCTTTTTGAATCCAGTTGCAATGAAAGCAACCAGTCCTGTCTAAACTAACGCGTCAATGGTTTCAGAATGCATCTGAATGAATGCCTACATTTAGAACAATACCAACCACCGCAACTATGCATTACGATTGGATTGAATTTCGTTCCCGATTTCCGGCGCTAGAAAGCAGATGTTATTTGAATACGGCAGGGGGAGGCGTGATGTCTCGTCAGGTGTCCGCCGCAGCCAATCGGTACTACACGGAAGCGGTAGAAGAGGGGGATGTGTGCTGGAATAGATGGGTTAAACGTTCCGATGAGGATCGGGCATTTGTGGCGCAGGCCATTGGTTGTTCGGTCGACGCCGTAGCGTTTCTTCAGAACGCGTCCTTAGGCTTTAATATCGCAGCCTTGTCTCTCAAGCCCGAGGCCGTGATTCTGGCGCTAGATGCCGAATTCCCGTCTTGTACAACCCCTTTTATACGCGCGGGTCACACGGTTCGGTTTGTTCCAGTCCCGAGTTCGGGTTACATCGATGCATCCCAATTAAAAAGAGCCATAATTGATACAAAGCCCAGTGTATTTGTGTTGAGTTCTGTCCAGTTTGCCAATGGTTTTAACGCTGATTTACAATCTTTAGGCCAGGTTTGTAGAGATCTGGGCGTTCATTTCATTGTTGATGCGACCCAATCGATTGGGGCGTTTGACGTTCACATGGACCGAGATGGTATCGACGTGCTCATTTTTAGCGGCTATAAATGGGCAACCGCCGGCTATGGAAATGCGGTTTTCGCGACAGGTCTCCATTGGCTTCAGGTCAATCCACCGTTGATAGGGTGGAGGAGCGCACATAATGCGTACGACTTGGTAAATAATAAACTCGATCTGATTCCGTCGGGAATAGGCCATGAAATGGGTCATCCACCTTTTCCAGGAATATTTACGATGGCCGAAGCCTTGCGGCTGATGAAGGAACCTCCTGCAGGGGCAATCTCGGAAAGAATTCGCGAGCTCACGGGTTACCTTCGTCAGGGATTGCACGCTTTGGGCATTCCGATTCGATCGCATACTGACCCCCATCACTATTCGGGGATCACTCTGGCAGAAATGAAAAATGCTTCTAGGGTCAAGAAGGACCTAGAAGCAAAAAACATTTGGGTGACGGCAAGGCAGGGTGGCCTGCGCATTTCAGTCCATGCCTATAACGATACGCAAGACATAGATTGGTTTCTGTCAGAACTAGGTTTGTGCGCCTTCTGAAAAAGGCGAAAACCATCGAGGAGCGGGGTCGCGCGACGGTCGATCGCGATTTCCTTCTCGTTCCAGCCAGAACATTAACACATCGTCACCAAAGCGGGAATTCTCGCTATCGGAAAGCACGTTTTTCAACAAGGACTGAATAGGGTCTGGTTTTCCAGCGGCATGATTCACGTAGCCCAAAATACCTTCTTCTCCGAGCTGTTCGCCATTCTTCATGACTTGCTCTAGAAGACCATCGGTATACGATATCAAGGAACTGCCAGGCTGTAGTACAATGGAGGTATCTTTGAATTCTGCACCGGCGTCCAGACCCAAAATCATATCAGAATAGGGGACGACCTCGGCACCTCGTGCCGTCATGAGCACCGGTCGGCAGTGACCGGCATTAGCGTAGGTAACTAAGTTTCGTGCTGGCTCCCATTTGATTAACAAAAGGGAAGCAAAAGTATCTTCAAGGGGTGGATCGTCGACAAGAACCTGGTTCACCCGGGTCATCAACTCGGCTGGCGACGAAGTAGTACCCAACAGCGTGTGCAAGGTCGAACGAATGTATCCGAGGAAGCTAAATGCGTAAAACTTCGCTTGAAGACCTTTGCCCATCACATCACCAATGGTGATAAAATGAACACCTGGACGCGGTTCTGAACAATCAAAAATGTCTCCGCCTCCATGTTCGCGTGGTGCGCTGTGAAAAAAGGCTTTATACCCATCGGCACTCGGCATTTTTTTCGGCATCAATTTTTGCGAAAAGTCTTGGCCGATTTTGGCATCTAACTGCGTCTGGAACAGTGCCGTACGTTCCAACAATCGATCTACGCGCGACATTAACTGGTCAATGTCAAACGGTTTGGTAATGTAATCGTCTACGCCGGTTCGTCGCCCTTTCAGTCTACTGGCCTCATCTGCTTTCGCAGTTAAGAAAATAAACGGAATGGCACGAGTCGAATTATCTTCCTGAAGGGCTGCTTGAAGTGCAAACCCATCCATTTTGGGCATCATGATGTCCGAAATGATCAGTTTTGGGAGCTCTTGAGCGATAAGTTCAAGCGCTTCTTCACCGTTTGCAGCGGTACGCACGTTGTACTGCTTCCCGAGTCTATACTCGAGAAGTCGACGCAACGTGTGTTCGTCTTCAACTATTAAAATGGAATGTTGAGACATGGGTCTGAATCTGCTGATACGGTAAATTCTAATCGCTGGCGTCCGGATTCGGACTCCGTGTATTCAAAGTATTCGGTCGCGGCGTTTAACATGAGGAGCCCCATTCCACGTTCGGGATAGGGTTTAAGTGCTTCTCGTTGAACATCCAAGCGTTCGTGCATAGGAAAACCAAACGAGTTGTCTTCTATAATGCATCGAACTCTTCGGCCATTCGGGATTACATCCATTGTAACTTCTGGAGAACGTCCATCAAAGCAAGCGTGCTGAACCAGGTTCGCGACCCACTCATGCACGGCTAGTCGAAATAGATGTATAGTATCTAAATCGAGATGTGAAAGCAGGGCTCCTTCTTGCTCCCACGATTCGAATAAATCGTGGAGCTCATCGATGACACCATCGAGCCGCTTAAAACTTTGACGGGTAGTTTCCATTACTTTGGAATTACAATCCTAGACCTAACGAATGGCTTCCCGAGCACCTTCCACGGTTGGAAACTGCCGGAACACTTTATACGTGCGGGTCAATTGAACAACGACTTGAACCGGTCTTGACACCGATGCAAATACTACTTGTCCACTCATGGGAGAAACCTGTCGATACAGGGAGAAAATAGAACCGAGTCCAGTGGAATCGAGAATTCCCGTTTCCGAAAAATCTAGAATGAAATTCCTGATTCCAGAGCGGACTTGCTCCTGTGCTGCGGCTTTGAAATCCGCTGCATTTCTGAAATCAAGGGCTTTTCCGATTCGTATCACAACACTGTCGTGTGCGATCGGTTCGATTGTGAAGTTCATTGTTGTCGCTTGCATGGCCAATTTTATGCTGTTTGTACATGGTACAGTCGAAGTTGTTATCGGCTACCCCCACACAAACTAAAGGATGCGATTGGCTCTATTTTTGGCGAAATTCAAGATCATACCGTAACAACCCCTATATACCACTAGATAGGAATGGAATTCAAGCATGCTGGCCCGGATAAATTACGATTAGGCATTGTTGCTGCAAAGGGAATCATTTCTGCCGCCCAGTTGCCAGAAATTGATAGGGCCTTAGAAACCAGGATACAGTCTTTAAAAAACGGACTTTCCGCCGAAGAAGACCTGTATAGAACGAAAGTGAGGGATATCTTTCGAAACGGCTCCTGCAAGCCCACGGGTCGCGGTAAGCCGGCTAGCGAGTATTTGTTGCGTACGGCAATAGAGGGTGACTTTCCTCGCATTAATGCGCCTGTAG
The DNA here is from genome assembly GCA_030833605.1 of Rhodothermales bacterium. Taxonomy (GTDB): domain Bacteria; phylum Bacteroidota; class Rhodothermia; order Rhodothermales; family UBA10348; genus UBA10348. The sequence continues at coordinate 2,499 of JAURGV010000029.1, read as the reverse complement.
ATATCTGCAACCTGCTTAGTTTGTGCTCGCTTTTTCCTATTTCAATCTGGGATATTCAAAAAGCACCTTCCCTGTCGTTTATTTTCCGATTGGGAGCCGAAGAAGAATCGTACATATTTAACTCGGCGGGTCACTCCATCGATCTCCACGATTTGATTGTAGGATGCGCGGTCGGCCCGCAAGGGGAGTCCGTACCTCTAGTAAATGCCATCAAGGACTCAATGGGGACAAAAACGGACTCTTCTACGTTGGATGTAGCCGTAGCCATCTACGCGCCTTTGGAGGAAGGTCCAACGTTTTCCTTAGAGGCTACCTGCAAGGAATTTGTTCGTTTATTGAGGGCTACGGGGAATAAGGTTGCGGCCGATTACCGTATTATACGTAAAGGAGATGTGGTTGAAATATTTTAGAGCTCCAATGTGCTCGGCCTTCATCCCGTACCTGTGCTGAAAAAGCTTGAATAAACTTCTTTTTATACCCGTTCTATTTGCTGCGTTGCTCTCCGGACTCATCGTTTCGGGGTGTGAAATGCACGAATCCGGCGTTACCGTCCAAACTCTACTGGAGCAAGATGGCCCGACATCGGAAAGTTGGAACGCCACGTTGAATATTTTTGAGGATGGGCATGCTCGGGTCAAGTTGCATGCAGCCTATTTAGCGAACTACGATACTCCAGATAGTAGTTATACGGTTCTGATGGCGCTGGTGGAAAATCAAGACCGTGTCCGGGTAGACCTTTTTAATCCCGAAGGAGATTCCAGCGCCGTGGTTCATGCCGACCGGATCACGTATTACGATCGCGAACGACGGTTTGTAGCTGAAGGGGACGTTGTGGTGCAATCCGCGGAAGATCGGTGGTTGTTTGCCGAGCATTTAGCATGGTCTGAAATTACTTCGCGCATAACGACACCGGGCTTTTCCACGCTAAAAACGCCCAAAGAAACGTTGAGTGGTTACATGTTGGATGCCGACGAGAATTTATTTGATTTCAGTATGGCTCGCGTAACAGGAACGGTTCAAACGGACGATGAATAGCCTGTTTCGTCATATTTCGGCCCTTTTCATTCTGTTTTTGTGGATGGGATGGGCTCACATCCCTTCGGCTGCGGCTCAAGAGACGCGTGTTATAGGCATCCAGGCGGACGATTTCAAAGCTCGGCAAATCGAGGGGCGCACCGTATTTGATTTAGTTCGCCCGGTGTTGACCCAAGAACAGTCCGTTCTTTCGTCTGATTTCGGGCTGGACGAAGGAAACGGTTATGTCCGTTTCTGGGGTCACGTGCAAATTGTGGAAGAAGGGGATACGCTGCGTGCTGCCAACGTTAGATATAACCGTAATACAAAAATTGGGATTGCGGAAGGTGAGGTCTACATGACCGACGGCGTAGCACGACTTCGGGCGCCCTATGCCGTTCATTATTCCGATGAAGACAAAACCGAATTCGATCAAGGGGTAGCGTATTCCGATAGTATGGGTACGCTTTCGTCAAAAAGTGCAGTTTACTATACGGAGCCTAACGTTGCACGCTTTTTTGGAAAGGTGTTCTTGCAGCAAGAAGATGTGGTGGTGCGCGCAGACTCTATTGAATATGCCCGTGAAACAGAAGAATCGAATGCGTGGGGTAGCGTCTGGGTCGAACAATTGTCGGATTCAACTTCAACACAGATTGTAACGGATAGGCTGTATCGAAATGCCGTCACCGATTCCATTGAAGTAATCGGGCGTACCCAGTTGGTTCGCATTGATTTAGCGGAGTCTGACACGGTGTATGTGGCAGCAAAACGCATCGTTTTGAAAGAGGAAACGGATAGGGACACCGTTTCGGCAAGTGATTCCGTGGTGGTGGCCTCATCCAGCTATGCATTGCGAGGGGACTCCCTCCGAACAGTGAGCTTGACGCAAGGGAAGCAGCGCAGCCAAGTTTTTGGAAATCCCTTGGCATGGCTCGAAAAAACACAGGTCATGGCGGACAGCTTGCATTTTCTTTCGTATAAAAATGCGGCAGACTCCTTAGAAGGGCGTGGAAATGTGTTTGTCATTACAGAGGACTCTTCTTCGGGGCGTTTCCAGCAACTAAAAGGTCGTTCGCTGACATCCATTATAGAAAACGACTCACTCAAGACGTTAATTATTGCTGACAATGCAGAAGCCATTTTTTACCTTCAACCGGAAGGTGAGGAAGATGAGAAAGGCGTCAAAGCATCCGGTGACGGGATGAGAATGGATTTTGAAGACGGCGAAGTTTCGTACGTTGGTTTTTATACGGGCGTCCAGTCGTTATTGTATTCGGGTTCGTTGATGAGTCAATTGACCAATTTATCTGGATTTAATTGGCAACCGGAATTAATGCCCGATCGAAAGTATCTGCTGGAGCGGTTTTGGGCGGAAGTTGAACATCGTAGATTGCTACAAGAAGAATAAATGGCTCTTTCTGAAATAGAACAGGCCCTAGAGTATTTCAAAGAAGGGGAGCCGCAAAAAGCGATTCCCCTGCTGGA
>JAURGV010000299.1 GCA_030833605.1 Rhodothermales bacterium | reverse complement strand
CTTGTAGGGCCTTTATCCGCCCAGTAATGGCTTCATCCATGACCGAAAGGTACGGCAGACCTAGAGCTTGAAAGAAGTCATTCCTCAGCTCCCCTTGGAAATTGAAAAGGAAAATGTGGTGCCTGCGCCAAGGGAACTCGTCACTTTTATGGAGTGCCCATGGGCTTCGATGATGTGTTTTACAATAGCCAATCCCAATCCCGTGCCGCCAATTTTTTTTGTGTGGGTTCGGCTACGGTCTACGCGGTAGAAACGTTCAAAGACACGTGTAAGATCCTCTTTGGATATCCCAATTCCGTTATCTTCAATGGTAACGTTATAATTCTTCTCAGAATCTTGGATGGCTATTTTCAAGAAAGCCCCGGGCTCTTCGCGAGAGTACTTGATGGCGTTGCTCAACAAATTGAGTACCACTTGGTCCATTCGCTCCAAATCGGCACTTACCATATATGGTTGATCTTGGTTAAAATTTCGAACTACCTCAATGGAACTGTTTTGAAGCCGATCGGACATTTGCTCTAGCGCATCTTCCAACTGTTCCGTTAAACTGTATGTTTCTTTATTGAGCACAAGCTGATTGGATTCCAAGCGAGCCAAAACATCCATGTCCTGAATTAATCGAATCATTCGTTCAACGTTGCGATTGGCTTTTTTTAAATATTCCTTTCTCGTTTTCCCATCCTTGACCCCATCCAGCAAGGTCAGTACATAGCCTTGGATGTTGAAGATGGGGGTCCTTAGTTCATGGGAAAGATTGGCAATGAACTCTCGCCGAACATCATCTCTCGCCTGCAAACTCACAACCTCCGTGGAAGTTCGCTGAGCCCAACTCCTTACCTCCATTTCCACTTTACCAATTTCTTCCGCGTCTGCGAGCAAAGCATTGCGGTACTTATCGGGATTGGAAATGACCTTGTAAATTTTCAGTAATCGGGTGTATAAAAACTGGCGAACCAAACCTTCTACTAGAAAAGCAACTGACGAAGCCACGAAAATGCTCAAAAGGGAAATTTCCAAGTAAGGGATTTCCTCAACGGGAAGTGGCAGTCCTTCCGATGGGGTTTTTACCAACAAAAAAAGTGCGACCATTACCCCCCAAACAACGGGTCCCAGACAGGCCGCCACAAAAAAGGCGATGCGTTCAGGGCGGTCTAACATGCCCGATTATTCTTCAAACTTGTACCCAACGCCCTTGATGGTCTTTATGCGGTCGTCACCAATTTTTTCCCGGATTTTCCGAATGTGAACATCAATGGTTCGACCACCAACCACTACCTCCGTACCCCAAACGCGGTCCATAATGGAATCACGTGAAAACACTTTTCCAGGCTTACTGGCGAGCAATTGCAACAATTCGAATTCTTTTCGCGGCATTTCAAGGCTGTCTTGCCCCAAAAACACTTGGTATTTTTCCAAATCTATTCGGAGATTTCCGCTTTCAATCATCATGGACGAAGGGGCATCGATGGCTGTATTTCGTCTCAACAAGGCCTTGATGCGACTCACCAATACTTTGGGACGAATGGGCTTGGTGATGTAATCATCTGCCCCTGATTCAAAACCTGCAACTTGCGAATAATCTTCTCCACGGGCACTCAAGAATGCGATCGTGGTTTGGGAAATTTCCGGGGTGGCTCGTATGAGTTCGCATGCTTCGATCCCATCCATTCCCGGCATCATGACGTCTAGAAGCACAAGGTCAGGTCGATGCTTCTTACACACATCTACCCCTTCGGAACCATTTTTAGCCGTAAGCACTTTGAATCCCTCTTTCTCTAAGTTGAAAGAAATAAACTCTCGGATATCCGGATCGTCATCTACAAGGAGAACAGTGCGTTTGGCCATGATTAGAAGCTTCGTTTTCTCAAATGTACCTTGCCTTTTAGGTGACTGTATACGGTTAACAATACCATAACACCTGCGGGACTTTTGGCTAACAAAAGCGTACTTCAATGTTAGCAAAAGATTACCAATTGCCCTAAAAAGATTTGTTCACCTGGATTTAAACCTATGCTAACATTGGCCCGATAGGTTTGTCCCATCAAACAAACGAATCAAATCATGTTAAAGACGCACAAAATTGTTGTTTTGGCTGCTGTTGCAGCGATCACGATGGCCGCATGTGAGCCCACGACTCCTGTTGATCCCAATCCGGGTGACAACAAAACTAAGATTATCTCTGAAAACATTACCGCCAACCAAACGTGGTACGCAGACACCGTTTATCAGCTGGGTGGACGTATTACTGTTACGGCTGGCGCAACGCTTACCATTGAGCCCGGTACAGTCATTAAAGGCGAAGCAGGCACTGGTGCCAACGCAACGGCTTTGCTGATTGCCCGTGGTGCCAAATTAATGGCTGAAGGCACGGCTGCAATGCCCATCATTTTTACTACCGTTGCGGATGAGATCACGCATGAGGACATTCTTGCAGGAGATTTTGCCAGTCCCAATCTTGATCCCACAGTCAGTGGCCTTTGGGGTGGTCTCATCGTATTGGGCAACGCTAAAATTTCGGCCTCTAACTCTTCTGGCGATGTGGCCGAGGTCCAAATTGAGGGCATTCCCACTTCGGATGCCAACGGGCTATACGGTGGTTCAAACGATGCCGATAACTCGGGTGTGATCAAATACGTTTCTATCCGCCACGGTGGTGCCAATATTGGTTCTGGAAATGAGATTA
>JAURGV010000298.1 GCA_030833605.1 Rhodothermales bacterium | reverse complement strand
CGGTCGATGCCTTCAGAAAACTCGGATACACCGCCGCTCATTCCGTCCCAACAGGGCGCATGCTGCCTGGCGAAGGAGGAATCATCTTGCTGGATGGGGCTGACGCCGATGCGATGATGCTCCAGAACGGCCATTCCCTGTTTTTTCAATTTGCTGCTGCGCGGGGGGTATACCCGGGAACGCCAATGGGCATCATGTCGAAATTCAGACAGCTTTATATAGAAGCTACGCGTCGTATGAAGCTCTCAGCCCTGTATGAAAAGGACCCAAATGGCATGACGCGACCACCTTCCGACGTGGTTCACGATGCTTTTTTCCCTGTGATCATGAAGCAGAAGCCAGTTTTCGTGTTCACTTCCGACGCGCTTGAAATACATCGCGCGCTGACCCTACAAAAAGAATTAGACTTTCAATTGGTTCTTACAGGCCTGTCAGAAGGGTTTGACACCGTCGAAAAAGTCAAAAAATCAGGTTTCCCCGTATCGCTGACCCTAGCGATACCGGCCAAACCGGAATGGGCTTCTTCAATTAAAGCCGATTCGCTAGAACAAATTCTCGCTTCGTTTGACGAAACTACCCGAACGGCAACGTTTCGAGACATTGAAGCGGAAAAGCGAAATCTAGAAGCCAAACAACTGCTGTCTAGAAAAGATTTTCTCGCTATGCCGGGTGAATATTCCAAAGCTGCTATTCCTTTTTCATTCACTTCTTTTGGCGTTAAAGTGGGAGATATCCGCGCGAACATTAGAGAATTTATAGCGGCTGGATTGTCCAAAGACGATGCACTTGCCGCGTTAACCGTCACGCCATCAGAGCAATTGGGCTTGTCTTCCAGCATGGGAAGTGTGGAAGTCGGGAAAATGGCGAATCTAGTCGTTAGTAAGGGCGATATTTTTGACGAAGACGGCGCGGTTAAATATGTGTTCGTAGGCGGGAATAAATACGAATACGAAGAGGCCAAAAAAGAAGGTGAATCGGGAGCCGGTTCAAGGAGGAGACAATAATACCATGAAAATGAAACTAACCTTTGTAGTTCTATTCCTAGCGGCCTTTTCACTCGAATCGTTCGCTCAAGACGTCCTCATCAAAAATGCGACCGTTCTCACCATTACCAATGGTACGCGTGAAAACACCGACGTATTAATTAAAGATGGCATTATCTCTCAAATCGGCGCTAACCTCAAGGCGGACAGAGGGATAGAGGTCGTTGATGCGACGGGCAAGTTTTTAATGCCAGGTATTATCGATGCGCACTCTCATATTGCTTTGTCAAGCATCAATGAGGGTTCTAGTCCGGTTACGGCTGAAGTTTCCATGGAAGATGTGATTAATCCGTACCATTTAGGCATTTACAGAGCCCTTGCCGGCGGCGTTACGACTTCGCACACCATGCATGGGTCTGCAAACGTTATTGGAGGCCAAAACGAGACCATCAAACATCGGTATGGATCGAAAGACCCGGATGATGTTCGGTTTGAAGGCGCACCGCGCACCATAAAGTTTGCGCTGGGTGAAAACCCGACTCGTTCACACGGCAGAAGAGGTTCTGGTGGTACTGGAGCCATTGTGCCAGCAACACGAATGGGCGTCGAGCAGGTGCTCCGATCCTCTTTTGAAAATGGAAAGCGTTATATGGAGGCCTGGGATACCTATAACGAAGCAGCCAAAACGAACCCTCGCGCCGTCTCCCCTGCGTACAACGATCGCCTTGAAATTATGGCTGACATTCTACGCGGCGAAGTCTTGGTTCACTGTCACAGCTATCGTGCGGACGAAATTGTGATGCTAACCCGTGTTCTGAAAGACTATGGGGTTAACAAAGTGACGTTCCAACACGCGAACGAAGCCTTTAAGGTGGCTCCTGAATTGGCTGAGTTTGGCGCTTCTGCTTCCGTTTTTGCAGATTGGTGGTCTTACAAGTTCGAAGTCTATTATTCCACTGCTTATAACGCTGCTATCTTGATGCGAAACGGTATTTTGACGTCGATAAACTCGGATTCGGGAGAACTAAATAGGCATCTGTACCACGAAGCAGCCAAAAGCCAGCGCTATGGCGACCTTTCCGACAACGAAGCCTTATCTATGATCACCATCAATCCTGCCATTCAATTGGGCATCCAGGACCGAGTGGGTTCGATTGAGATCGGGAAAGATGGAGACGTGGTTTTATTCAACGCCAATCCACTATCGGTCTACGCGATTCCGGAATTGACGTATGTCGATGGCAAAAAGTATTTCGACCGGTCCCTAGACCCCGACGATATGCGTATCCAGGTCAGCCCTACAGCTAGTTTCAACTCGTATGAAGAGCAAATTACCGGAAGGGACCATGTTCACGATCAAAACGAAGTACTAAACTTCTTTGATTTTTTTGGCTCTTTTGACGCTGCGATAGGATCTAATTAATACAGAAAGCAAGAACAATGAACATTATCCTAACCATACTTCTCGCCTTTCTGACGTTCTTTCAGCAAGATCAAGAGCAACAAGCAAGGCAGGGCACCTATGCCATTACCAACGCGCGCATTGAAACCGTTGCGAATGGTGTTATTGAAAACGGCACCATTGTCATCCAAGGCGATCGAATTATTGCCGTTGGAAAAAATGTTACCATTCCACAAGGGGCTGAAATTATTGATGGCACGGGGATGCATGTGTATCCCGGAATGATTGATTCAGGAACT
>JAURGV010000297.1 GCA_030833605.1 Rhodothermales bacterium | reverse complement strand
CCACGGCCCACCATTCGTCGGAGCCTCAAATTGGAAAGTTTATTCTGGAAGGGTCCAAGCCGGGAGCTGTGGCTGCTGCTGTTTGGTTCAGCCATAAATTGACACCGTTGAATTGGGATGGGTACGGACGACAACTTTCCATTTTATGCGACATTTCTGCTGAATTTGACGCTTTGGTCCAGAAAAGAAGCGGTTTGATTTCCCTTTTTAAGCCACAAACCAACATTTTGAGTATCGTCGCGCTTCCCGGAGGGAAGCGCAACAACTATTCCAAAATTTCGGAATTGAACGCTCTCAACGAACACCTGGCAAAACGCTTTCGGGTTCGAGATGTCCCGAGTATCCAGAGTTACGATTATCTGATTTCTCGTACCACCGTTAGCGCGTCGTCGATGTGCATAAAAGCCCATCCCGTCCTGTCTCGTTTAACGGTCGATAACGAGCAATTCACCGTATTGCGTCTTGTTTTTATGAACCGATGGGTCACTTCCAAAGACCATGCTGGCAACGTCTATATGGTGGACTTTTTAGACCGGCTTGAAGCAGAAATTGAAGCGTACGCTACAAATCAGCAAGAGGGCGGGGATTCGTAATTTCAGGGCCTCTCTGGCCATGTGTTACTCCAGCTAACCCCACAACGGGGTCGTGTTCGAAGAAAAGCTGCCAGTTGCCTGCAATCGCCTTATCTAATAAGGCGGCCTTTTCCTCGATGGTGGTCATGGGCCATAAGTCGTAGCCCATATTCCAAGCCGGGGAGAGGTGCGCATGTGTGGGAAGAAGATCGGCCGTGAACAGCAGGGATGCGTTCGCGTCGTGGACCCGAACCAACTGCATTGCCCGCGTATGTCCATCAACCGGGATGACTTCAACGCCTGGGAATAGGTCAAACGTGCCTTCGATCAAGTTGAGCTGCCCCGATTCTCCCAATGGTTTTAAGTTGTCGGGCAAAAAGGACGCTTTTTCCCGGATATTATTCGCGTCGGCCCAATCCCAATGCTCTTTCTGAACGTGGAAGGTAGCGTTGTTGAAAGCCACCCTTGAAACGCCATCCACCAACTGCGTGCTTCCGCCACAGTGGTCAAAATGCAAGTGGGTTAAGATCACATCGGTCACGTCATCTTTCGAAAAACCGGCCTGGCGGAGCGATTGGTCAAGGTTGTAGGTCTCATCATCAATCCCATAAATCTCGGCAAACTTCGCGTTGTATTTCGATCCGATCCCGTTGTCGATCAAAATCAGCCGACCCTGGCCTTCCAACAGCAAGCAACGCGCGTGCAAAGGAATGCGATTCAGTTCATCGGCCGCGATTTGCTTTTCCCACAATGGTTTGGGGACAATCCCGAACATGGCTCCCCCGTCCAGCCCAAACCGGCCCGTTTCAATGGAATGCAGTGTGTAAGATGCGATGGAAGCCATATTTAATGGTTGAAAGGGCTGATGGGGTCTGATTAGTTTTAAATCTAAAGATAGGACCTATTCCATAGCAGATCTATAAAGAACTTGCCCTCAATTAAGTGTATTTTGCAACCAAGGCTTTGGTCCCACTTTCTATCAACCTTCTTTTCATTCAACATCGCGTCAATGGGTTTAATGAACGTTTCCAACGCACACAAAATCGCCACTACCGATCTCGACATGCCACCACGGCTGCTTCTGGGTCCTGGACCGTCTAATGCTCATCCTAGAGTATTACGGGCGCTTTCCAACAGGCAGGTTGGGCATCTAGACCCCACGTTTATTGCGCTCATGACAGAAGTGCAGGAGCTCCTTCGCTATGCATGGCAAACCGACAACAAAGTCACTATCCCAGTGTCGGGTACCGGATCTGCAGCCATGGAAGCGGCGATTGCCAATACGGTGGAGTCGGGCGATAAGGTGATTGTGGGGGTGAATGGCTATTTCGGAGAGCGCATGGTAGATATGGCCACGCGGTACGGCGGCGATGTGATGCGCATGGAAAAGCCGTGGGGCCAGGTTTTTGATCTGGATGAAATACGGGCGGCCATGCACGAACACCGTCCGGCCGTTTTGGGGCTCATTCACGCAGAAACGTCCACCGGAGCGCGCCAACCTCTTGAAGGTGTAGCCGATCTCTGTCGGGAAATGAACTGCTTGTTGGTTGTCGATACCGTCACCAGTTTGGGCGGTGTACCCCTATTTATAGATGCTTGGGGGATTGACGCGGCCTATAGCGGAACGCAGAAATGTTTATCGTGTCCTCCAGGAATTGGTCCGCTGACCCTAGGACCTCGCGCCATTGAAAAATTGAACGCTCGAAATAAACCGGTGCCGAACTGGTATTTGGACATGTCTTTGGTGGGCAAATACTGGGGCAACGAGCGCACCTACCACCATACGGCGCCCATTAACATGAATTATGGTTTTCGCGAGGCCTTGCGGTTGGTCGCGGAAGAGGGACTAGAAGCGCGGTGGAAAAGGCATCAAGAAACGGCCCAGTTGTTTTGGGATGGTCTGGAAGAAATCGGCATGTCGTGCCACGTTGATGCCGCTTACCGCCTGCCTAGTCTAACCACCGTCCGGGTTCCGGAAGGAGTCGATTCCGGACAAGTGGCTAGGCACTTATTGCATACCTACAACATCGAGATCGCGGGAGGACTGGGTCAACTGGCTGGCAAAGTGTGGCGTGTGGGACTCATGGGATTCAATTCGCGAGCAGAAAACGTGCTTT
>JAURGV010000296.1 GCA_030833605.1 Rhodothermales bacterium | reverse complement strand
AGTCCATTACTCATCGTAAACGCTACACACATCGATTTCGTGTCTAATCCGGCTGATCTAAATGAATTGATTCGTCAAATTTCTCAACTCCGCCATCCTGGCACGACCTATTTCAACCCCTCTCGCACCAGTTCGACCTTATTGTAGCGATGCTTTTTAAATGGATCCTTTTACTTGTTATCGCTTGGTACATCACCAAAGCCTTTGGGAATCTGATCACGTATTTACGGGGTGATGCTTACCCACCATCGAATCCGATTGAACCCACTCGAAGCAGGAACACGGTGCACGTCCATAAACCTACCGATCGCGATCCTGTTAGGCAGCGCGCTCAAGAAATTGAAGATGCACGATTTAAGGATTTGGACTAACCCACTCGTAGCAATTCTTCCATAAACCGGGCCCCTAATGCATCCGCCTGCTGTTTTGACGCGGCTTCGGCATAAACCCGAATGATGGGTTCCGTATTCGATTTCCGCATGTGCACCCAACCTTCGGGAAAATCGATTTTGACCCCATCTATGGTTGAGATTTTTTCGTCCTTGTACTTCGCCGCCATGGCTTTTAAAAGCGAATCCGGGTTTAGATCGCCAATGTCCGTTTTCATTTTGGCAATGTGCAGTTTCGGCAGCTCAGCCACTAATTCAGCAAGCGTCTTCTTTTCTTCCGCCATGTACTGCAGAATCATGGCCACACCCACCAACGCATCTCGACCATAATGTAGGTCCGGAAGAATCACGCCACCGTTTCCTTCTCCTCCAATCACCGCGCCGCGTGCCTTCATTTCTTCAACGACATTGATCTCCCCAACGGAGGATCGAAATACCTCATTTCCCAATTTTTCGGCGACCAGCTCGACCGCTCGGGAAGACGATAGATTCGTGACGAAGGGACCGGAGTGATATTTCCACCAAAAGGAGGCTGCCAATACCTGAGTCAGTTCTTCGGAGACATAAACGCCACCGGGGGCAATTAAGGCTAGGCGATCGGCATCTGGATCGACCACAACGCCTAGGTCGGCTCCTTCTTTTTTTACCCGATCGCACACTTCGGTCAAATTTTCAGGTAATGGCTCGGCCGGGTGAGCAAATAATCCAGTAGGCTCGCAATGCAGTTTGATAATGTTGTTCGTCTTCACTCCAAGGGCTTCCAACATGGCTGGTATTGCTATGCCCCCCACGGAGTTAACCGCATCGACTACGATCTTGTAGTTCTGTCCCGCAATCGTATTCGGAGCAATCTCTTTTAACTTCAGAATCTCGGCGACATGGTAATCTAGATAGTCTTGCTCGGTTCGCGACCCAATTTTATCAAACGATACCCAATGCATTGCTTTCGCTTTTGCACGATCGATCACCCAAGCGGCCTCGGAGGGAGATAAAAACTCCCCTTCCCCATTCAAAAGCTTCAGGGCGTTCCATTCAGCTGGATTGTGAGACGCGGAAAGAATAATCCCACCGGAAGCCTTCTCTTTGATTACGGCCATTTCTACCGTTGGGGTTGTGGCCAAACCTGCATTGACCACATTAATTCCTTGGCTCTGTAGTGTGCTCATAACCAAATTAGCACACAGCTCTCCCGTCACCCGTGCGTCTCGACCCACAACTACGACGGGCTTGCCGGCTCCTTGCTGAAGAATCCAGTCCCCGTATGCAGACGCGTAATCCACGATGACCGACGGCGACAGCCCCCTTCCAAAGATTCCGCGGATTCCAGAAATCGAAACAACTAACGTCTCACTCATAAAAACAAAGGGTTTGCAAAGGATCGAAAGGAAGTAGAACAGCAGGCCACAAGGGCTTCCGTGAAGGAAAGTAAGAAACTAAAACCGTATCCTTTGGGACATTTTTACGTATGATTTCCTTTTCACACTCAAGAGGTACACTATGGGACTTATATGGACAATCTTAGTTGGCTTCGCTGCTGGTGCGTTGGCGAAATACATTATGCCGGGCAAAGAGGGTGGCGGTTTTGTGATGACAACCCTATTAGGAATTGGCGGCGCAATTGTGGGCAGCTTCTTGGGTAGCTTGCTCGGAATTTATACCGACAGCCTAATTGGTGATTTGATCGCTGCCGTTATCGGAGCACTCGTTCTCTTATTGGCTTGGAATAAGTTTAAAAAATAATCCCGTTAGCCATATTTTTTATAAGGTGGGGCTCGCTTTCAGCGAGCCCCACTTTTTTTATTTCAATAGAAATACCACAGAGACGTTGGCTCTGACTTCAATTTGGCCACTGGCATAGGCATCTGGATTGGCATCCGTCTTCATCGCGGATTCGTACGCAGCTTGCATGCGCATTACGGGACGCGGAACCGAAACGCCCTGTTCAAGCAGTTGTAAGGCCTTTCCGACTTCCATTCCCAATTCATTTGCCATAGCTACGGCTTTCGTTTTGGCACGAGCGACAGCCAATCGCAGCACTTCAATCTCGATTTCGTCGGCATTATCTAGGCCGTACTGAATACTATTCATTCGATTCGCGCCATTTCCTACCAATTCCGCAATCAATTCAGGTAAGACGTCGAGCGATCGAACGGTCACCACTAAACTTCGAGACGCTTCATACCCATTTTCAAGGTAGGTACGACGGTCAGGATCGTACTCCCTAATAGGGCTCAATTGCAGATTTTGCATCTGAATGTCTTTTTCCAACACACCCAATGCCCGAACAGCGTTCAACGCTTTTG
>JAURGV010000295.1 GCA_030833605.1 Rhodothermales bacterium | reverse complement strand
GGCGGAACAGCGCCGTTGTTTTCTACCGTGCTCATGCTAACCATTCCGGCTCAGTTGGCTGGCTGCAAGGAGATTGTTTTGTGCACCCCCCCGGGTAAAAACGGCGTCATTGATCCTGCCATTTTGTACGCTGCCCGCTTAGCAGGCATCGAAGAAGTATTCGCTGTTGGTGGGGCGCAAGCCATTGCAGCGATGGCTTACGGAACCGAAACCATCCCCCGGGTCGATAAGATTTTTGGCCCAGGAAATAAGTGGGTGAATGCGGCTAAACAATTGGTTTCAGCTGATGGGGTCGCCATTGATCTGCCCGCAGGGCCAACCGAAGTCGGTCTTTTGATCGACGCGGACGCGAAACTCGCTTTCGTAGCCGCCGATATGCTCGCTCAAGCCGAACACGACGTAGTAAGCGACGTTTTTGTGGTCGCTATTGGCGAATCCGATGTAGCCGGCCTGAAGGCTGAAGTCGAAAAGCAACTCGCGGGCCTCCCGAGGCGCGGTATCGCTGCGAAAGTGATCGAAAAAGCGCGTATCTGTCTCGTTTCTACCGAAGATGAAGCGCTTGATTTGATGGACTTGTACGCGCCCGAACACCTCATCATCCAAACCCAACATGCACGGTCTTTGGCCGAACGGGTTCGAAATGCAGGTTCGGTTTTCATTGGCGAATGGACGCCTGAATCCCTCGGTGATTACGCTTCCGGCACCAACCACACGCTCCCAACAAACGGAGCTGCGCGAGCCTTTTCAGGGGTTTCGGTGGATTCATTCGTACGAAAAATCACGTTTCAACAGGCTTCTGAAGATGGCCTGCGCGGGTTAGGCCCACACGTTTCCACCATGGCACGTGCCGAACAATTGGAAGGTCACGCACATGCAGTTGATGTACGCCTAGCAGCGTGGAAAGCCGCTACCTCGCGCTCTGCATTCATTCAACGAAACACCAACGAAACCAAAATTTCGATTCAGCTCGATCTCGATGGAAAAGGGCGTTCTTCCTGCCATACCGGATTGGGATTCTTTGATCACATGCTAGATCAAATTGTTCGTCACTCGGGTGTCGACATGACATTGCGTTGCGATGGAGACCTGGAAGTCGATGAGCACCATACGATTGAAGACACCGCCATTGCCTTGGGCGAAGCGTTCTCCAAGGCACTAGGTGACAAAAAAGGGATCGGTCGCTATGGGTTCACTGCCCCCATGGACGATGCGATTGCAAACGTAGCTCTCGATTTATCCGGACGAAGTTGGCTGGTTTGGGATGTCACCTTTAACAGGGAGCGTGTTGGCGATGTGCCTACGGAGATGTTCAGTCACTTCTTCAAATCGTTCTGCGATGGCGCGAAAGCGAACCTCAATATTTCAGCCAAAGGCGACAACGAACATCATATTATCGAATCGATTTTTAAGGGATTCGCGCGTGCGCTTGGTCAGGCCGTCGCTTTGACCGGAAACGCCGATGTTCTTCCATCTACCAAAGGATCTCTATAGTAGGATGTTATGTCAGTTGCTATTCTGAAATACAATGCTGGAAATGTGCAGTCGGTGCTGTTCGCGATGAAACGACTCGGCGTGGAGGCTTTCGTTACGAATAACCACGACGAACTTCGAGCCGCTTCCCATGTGATTATTCCGGGCGTTGGCGAAGCCGGCTCAGCCATGTCGTACTTCCGCGAGCACGGACTGGACCTCTTGATTCCTTATTTGACGCAGCCCGTGTTGGGGATTTGTTTGGGTCTTCAAGTGCTATGCGCGCATTCCGAAGAAGCCGATACGCCGTGTTTGGGGGTGTTTCCCAATGCGATTCGTCTGTTTAGGAACGTTCCAGGTGGTTCTTTGAAGGTGCCTCAGATTGGATGGAATACAGTAACCATGGACGAAAACCG
This sequence comes from Rhodothermales bacterium, assembly GCA_030833605.1. Taxonomy (GTDB): domain Bacteria; phylum Bacteroidota; class Rhodothermia; order Rhodothermales; family UBA10348; genus UBA10348. Next base: position 819 of record JAURGV010000295.1, on the reverse strand, counting down.
GGGTGGCCCGCTGTTCAAAGGCATCGACGACCCGAGTTACATGTACTACGTCCACAGTTATTACGCAGAATCCGGGGAATTCGGTGTCGCATCGACAACCTATGGCGTAACCTTTGACGCCGCGCTGCAACGGGATAACTTTTTCGCCGTCCAATTTCATCCAGAAAAAAGCGCGGATGCCGGCGAAAAGCTGCTGTCTAATTTCTTGGCACTTTGACGCGATTCCGAAGGAAGTAGGGTCTGAGGCCTGAGGAGGGGAGTATATTGATGCGTTTTGGCGCGATTCGATTTAAAAGTCTCTTTTTGGCACGATAGAGGCTCTTTTGGTTGAAAATCGTGGCGCGATACCCGCGAAAATGGCGCAATTAGAGTTATTTATGGCGGGACTATCAGACGTCCAACCTTGATCGATAAACCCTCTCAGTTTTCTGGATTCTATTTTCTACTTTTTGAACTGGTTATTCCATTTTGATGCAAATTAGTACAAAGTTTGTTCAGGCTAACGTCCTCTAACATTGCTTGGATCGACAGAGCTTTGTGCATTTCCTCACCTACTCTCACAATAAATTTCCCTGAGTACTCTTTAGACGCAGTTGAAGGGGGAAGTGGTTTCACGTCTTTCTTCCTAGTCTCGATAACGTCTTGGACTGCGAAACAAAGGTCGCGATAAACTTCTGTTTCAACTTTTCCATGGACCCCACCGGTCTCGGGAAATAACTTGATCAGATCATCGCTTTTTTCCGTAATTTGGGCTCGAACTTTTCTTTTATTCCGTACCCTCCATGTTCACCTCTCGCACGTTTCTGCCTCTCCTGCTAG
>JAURGV010000294.1 GCA_030833605.1 Rhodothermales bacterium | reverse complement strand
TGTGAGGCTGAATCCAAATATTCAGGCCGATGGTGCTCGCCGATTCCAAAGGTATCAAGACCAACCGAGTCAGCCACTTCGATACGCGTTAGAAGCTCTTCTATGGCCGTCGCCCTTTGTTCGGGTGTACTGCTTTTTCCGTCTTGTGTACGGACAGCGGCGAAGCTATCAATTCCTAATTCCATAATTCCATTGGTGGCGTGAGGGGTGATCTGCAAGGTAGTGCGGTAAGTCCTGTCAAAAAAACAGCAACCTTGAAGACAACTTTTTGTTTGTCAAATGGTATTTCTATAATCTGTGGTATAAATCCAGCCTAGAATGTTACAGGACCAATCTCGTCGAAATTTTCTACTCTTGGCATGTGCCGGTTTGGGCATTTCTGCCATTCCCAACTCTGTATTTGCCGGGTCCGTTCATCCCGAACCGCGCGAAGGTATTGATGCTTCGCTTGTGTTATCGGATGAAGCGGTCGCCAAATTTGGCAAACCCACGCAAGAAGTTTTTGCCATGATTCGGGAAATTCCCCAAATCGCAGATGGAATTGGATGTTATTGCGGGTGCCACACGAGAGAAGGGTACCGTTCTTTATTGACCTGCTTTTATGAGGGAGGTCGCGGAACAGGCTGCCCAATTTGCCAGGGAGAAGCCAAGTTGGCCTATCGGCGGTTTAAAGAAGGCCAAGACCTAGATAAAATTCGTCGCGCTATTGATGCCCGATTTGGGTAACGCTTTCTCGGATCCGCGTCTCTAGATTCATTCATTAAATCGAAACCTGTCATGCGAATTGCACTGCTAATTTTATTGTTCAGCCTATTTCTGATTTCGCCGGCTCAAGCTCAAGTAAGCATGAGTCCTCGAGGTTCAGTATCGCAAACATTGGATCAGACCACTATAACGGTAGACTACTCGCGTCCCAGATTAAGAGGCAGAGAGGGTCTTTTTGGAGGTCAGATCTGGTGGGGACACATCTGGACTCCGGGTGCTGACTATGCAACCACTTTTGAGTTTGATAACGATATCGTTATTCAAGACGTGCCGGTACCTGCGGGTAAATACTCGGTCTGGATGATACACGAAAAAGGCGATTGGGAGGTTTGGCTTGACCCAAACTCACGTCAGTTTCACCTTCCAGAGCCACCTCGACCTGACAATGGGTATTTTTTCTGGGTCAAACCGGATACGACCGCTCCAGTCGAAGAGACGTTGACGTTTGATTTTACACGACTTGATAATTTTGCAACCAATTTGCAGCTTCGCTGGGACAATCGCCTCGTGAATATGGAGATCAAGGTTCCTCCTAGTTTTTCTCTCGAAGTCACGGAAGAACAAGCCGCTCCTTACATGGGCACGTATTCGGCCGAATTTTTCCAAAACGTATGGGTCAGAGAAGGGTTCACATTCGATATGCCCATTAAATTTTCCGATGGGAAAATGGCAGCTGAAATAAAATGGGAGCCCGATGGAGACGTCAATGATCAGCGTCTCCTAGTAAAAACGGACCAAATATTTTACTGGGCCTTTTTTGAGGGCGAAGAACTAATGTCTACCGCCGATTTCTTTTTTGAGTTTGATGTCGACGAAAGCGGGCAAGCGACCGCGTTTCAAATGCGAACATTCGATGACGAATTATGGATGCGCGGCACAAGGAAATGATAGCCGTCATGGATTCGTCCATACTCAAAGAGCCTTTAATTAATTCCATTTATCCCTTAATCATGAATATGAAATTGACCGTTTTTCGTAGTATTTCTGCCTTTGTCGTTCTTTTTTTCGTAGCGTTTTCCGCTTTTGGTCAGTCCGTGAACACCCCTGCATCGACGGGACTCGGATTTGGTGGGACCATTGCTACGTCAGGTAATGACGTCGCTGTCGGTTCCGCTGCCACCGGCTGGCCTAGGGGTGATGAACCCGCTGGGAACGTAGTCGTCTACTCAAAGTCGGGAGACGCATGGGTGGAAACAGCCGTTCTAAGTGCCCCAGATGGTGAGGTTGGCGATCAGTTCGGTCGTTCGGTCTTCATGAAAGGAAACACCCTAGTTGTTGGCGCGCCAGGCGTTAACGCGGCGTATGTTTTTGAGAAAGGATCGGATGGGACGTGGGCCGTATCAGGCAAATTGATGCCGTCCGACATAAAAGAAGGGTATGAATTTGCCGGTTCCTACGCTCGCGGGGGCGGTCGGACCAACGTATTGGCTATGGCTGGTCCGCAGGTCGTGGTCTCCTATTATAATGGCCAAACTAAAAATGGATTTGCCCATGTGTACGGTAAGCGCGACGGAAAGTGGGTCCAAACCGACATTATGACGGCCTACACGGCAGGTGAAGGCGATGGATTCGGCTTCAGTGTTGCTGCAAACGATGCGAATATCTTCGTTTCCGCACCCGGTACCAACGATGGGATAGGACAGGTCTACGTGTATATGGATCACGGTACGTGGATGCAGATGGGATCTCTTACTGCGACCAGTGAAGGTTCGGCTGGACTAGGGTCCTCCATTTCCGTCGCAGAAGGCAAAGTGTACGTTGGCGCACCGAATTTCGATCGTACAGGTGCCGTTTTTGTGTACGAAATGAAACCAACCGGTCTATTTGGACAAATTGGCACCATTGCATCGCCGGTCGCAGTGGAAGGACAGCGTACAGTGTCTGGATTTGGCTCCTTTGTAGCGGCTGCTGGAAAACAAGTGGTTGTGGCTGCACGTGGAGCGGTTTATTCAACGGTG
>JAURGV010000293.1 GCA_030833605.1 Rhodothermales bacterium | reverse complement strand
GCGTCCGACCAGCGCGTATTCTCTCTTCGTTTCCGGGTCGGTCCATCCCCAATTGTCGTTGGTTCGTACGCCCCGGGCATTTTCAGGCGCCCGCAAAATGGAATTGGGTATAAATGCCAGCAATTCCACTTCGTCGCAGTCAAATGGGCCTATCATTCCGTCTTCGCATTCTTTCTTTTCGCCCAAAATGGCTCCCAAAGCGTCGGGTGGGCTGACTAAGAGTTGGCCATCGGGGGTGGCTTTGGAATACGAAAACAGCGCTCCCGACTGGTGATGCATTCCCGGAGAAGCAACAATGGCGAGAGTGCCATTTGCAAAGATGTGCTGCCCAAAAGCATCGCGTTCGACCGTGTTTTGCAACTGAATTTTTCTTGGTGCGCCCGTTATTTTGCCACCTTCGTCCACCGAATAGACAAGCGTAGATCCGGTCAGATTCTCACGAAGCGTCGGAACCCCGATCCAGATTTCATTTCCGGAATAGGCGATCCCACTTCCATACAGGTCTCCCGTTTGTCCGTCGGAAAGACTCAACGTGTTTTTCGGCATCCATCCATTTTGCGTCTTTGCATAGGCGAACACCGCGCCGCGACTCCCCTTAGAACCCGGTGCGCCAACCAGGATTTCGTCGCCTTTCATAGCAAACGAACTCCCAAAAGCAGCAGTGGACTCTGAGAAGAATGGAAGAGAGCCCATTTCGGTCCACTTGCCGTCTGTAAAATCGAACTGGGTCGCTCGGCCAACTCCCTCCAGCCCAGCGCTTTTGTCATCCCACGAAGGAGAGCCAATTAAAGCCCTTCCATTCGACAAGTGAATGACAGACCCAAATTGGTCACCCGGCGTGCCGTCGCTTAATGCTAGGCGGGCATATTCTGTCCAATTCCCACTTTGATTTTGCCGGTACACATAAACCGCTCCCGGTACTTTATCGGGCTCAGACTCGCCTCTAGCGGTGGGGGGCGCAATGCCTGGGGCACCAACCAGCAGCCATTCGCCTTCCGCTGCCAGCGTTACACCAAAATTGGTCCCGCAATATCCGTAACCGCTGCAGCCAGGGTCAATGCCCTTGGTTCCATTTCCATCAAGGATTCCATGGGGGTTCCAACCGCTTTCATCGCGCTCGAAAACGTGCAGTGGGCCATTTCTTTGGCCCACAAATAGCGTCATACCTGATTTGGCGAGAACACTCCCAAAACCATCCGCTCTAGCTGCGTTCGGGGCAACCAACCGTTGATCCAACGACCATCCTTCGCCCGTTTTTTGATATACATATACTGACCCTTCTCGGAACGTTGTATTCGGTTCGCCCAAGAAGAGTTCGTCCTGTTCCAGCACAACGGAAGTTCCAAAAGAACCGGACTGCGCGTGGATAGGAACGGACAGGAAAACGCTTACTAAAAGACACAAGGAAAAGAGAATGCGCATGATGATGGTGGTGGTGATTTTATGGTAGCTGGGGTGTGGAAGATAGCGCAATAAGATTTATAGCCCCTGTTTTTGTCCGACTAAGGCACGACCAATGTAGCCAGAATCGGCGCCAAAACATACCATTCCGGAAGGTTGATGGTAATACATGTGCCGAATAGTCCCTCCGCCCGAAGGAACGTCGGCTCTTAATGTAAATGTTGCCGTTTTGGTGTCAAAAGCGAGAAATTTATTGGGCTGCACCCCTGTTTCAACGAGGTAAATGACGTCGTTTTCATCCGAAGCCATTCCGTAAACACGGGCATTGCCGCCCGAAGGTAGATCATACTCTTTAAACGATGCATCATTGGGATTAAAGACACCCAATTTTCCACCCGCGTAGTCGCCATACCAAATGCGACCGTCGGATGTGATCTCCATTCTACGGGGCCTTGCGTTAGCTCGAGGCAGTTCAAATTCGTGAAGAACAGCGTTTTTAACGTCGAAATGAGCCAATCGATTCGTTCCGGACAACACCACCCAGACTTCTCCGTCAGGAGCCACTTTAATACCGTAAGGCCGGGAATTAGCTTTTTCTGCCTTTGCAAGGCGCACTTTACCAGTTTTAACGTCGAGATGTCCTACCATATTGCCACCTTGAACGGAGAACGCGATGTTTCCGTCGTTGAGCCAAACCAACGTATGTGGGTCACGCGCTGCTGGGTCGGGCATAGGATATTTAGTGATCGCACCCGTAACCGGATTAAGCTTCCCAATGCTCGCCGTACGGTTTCCTGCGTACCAAACCATGCCATCTTCGGCGACAATCAGATTGTGCGCCCCCTCTCCTTCTTCCAGTTCGAATCGCTTCATGGCGCCTGTTGCGGGATTCAAAGACGCGATATACCCACCTTGTTGGCCACAAAACCAAATCATGCCGTCGGGAGCGACATAGGGATCACGCGGGCGCGTGTTGTCCCACGGCACCTGCCATTCCATGATGTCAATTTGGGATTTGTAGGAGGTGCTAACCACATCTTGAGCCTGGACGGTAGTCATGGGGTTACTAAAGAGCCAAAATGCACCCGCAATGATGCCGTATTTCAGCATTGAAATGCTCCTTCTATGGTTTGATAAGCTCATGATAACCCTGACTAGGTTCGTTGTGATTTTGACATCCCGATATTTACCATAATCGCGCTTCTCGATCAAGCGAATTTCACTTACCCGTAAATTCAAGCTCGTTTCGAGGGTTTCGGGGCTTATTTTCCTTATTTTACCTCTACTTGAGGCGAAAAAGGCCTAGGCATTGGTTTGTCAGACGCGACCGGTTTA
>JAURGV010000292.1 GCA_030833605.1 Rhodothermales bacterium | reverse complement strand
GGAAGAACACATAGACCTATCTGAGCCAAGGGCACGAGAAATCTGTGACCGAACGCACTCGATAGCGGTGCGTCACTTCAAGGACCAACAATGGCACATTCACTCAATTCTGGAGATTGATGGTAGCCAACACGAAGGCATTCTGGCATCATTAGACTCCGAGTATTTGATCGACTACGCCCTATCCAATGATCCAAGGTTTAGAAGCCACGGTCGAAGAGTATGGAGTCTTGAGACTGCCGACGTTTCTGAAAGCAGGATTGATGTAAATGAGGCTTTTCGTCAAGTTCTGCTAAGAGCAGGCAAGCCATTACCATCCAAGCAGTTATTTGAGTCCTTATGTCAGTTTCGAGGCGTGGGCAGAAACAAGCTTATCATCCCGCGAAAAGGAGTCGTTCAAGTCTCATCTGGCGTATGGGGACTAGCAGAAAGAGATCTGGGGCTAACAGAGCAGACGATCGGTAAGATTGAGTCGCGCATTGTGAACTTGATCCTCAAGGCAGGGCACCCATTGCACCTTGATTCCGTCGAGGGTCTGATCAGACAAAACAAAGAAGGCGAATTCTCCCGGAACCAGCTTCTCGCGGTTTGCAGACTGTCTGATGCTCTCTCAATTGACAGACATAAGCGGATAGATGTTCTCGCCCGCCGCAAACACCGAGCATTCGCAGGCGAACCTTAAAACCGGAATTTTGGCATATGGTATACCTAAGCGTATACCAACAAACTTTACTGTTCTTTATTTCGCTTGTGCAACAAAGAGTTAGAACATTCTAAGCTATTTGATCAGGAAATAACGGCGTACAAAGCAGTACGTCCATAAATCGACGACGACTTTTTGTTGCTTCAAGCCGGCCAACATGTACGAAGCAAAGGCCTCGTTAACACGGTCAGCTTCGTCCAATCGAAACGGCAAACCAGCCGCCAGCACCTCGAGTGACGATAATTCGGTTTTGTATGACATGAGCATTCGGTAGGTGGGCATTATGGGTCCGCAAAAACCGGGGGATTTCTGCGCCTGCTCCCCTATAGAAACGCGGGGGCCCAAAACCGAACGACATTTTTTTAACTCACGTCACAATTCACAAAAGCACTTTCACACCAAAACGTATCGTTTTAATAGTGATATCGCGCCTGCAGAAAATCAATTCTGTCTTCCTTCACTTCGTACACAATGCGGTGTTCTTGGGTCAATCGGCGTGACCAAACACCGGGACCCATAAATTTTAGCGCCTCCGGCTTTCCAAGACCACTAAATGGGTCGCGCATTATGGCTTCGATAATCTTGAGACATTTCAAAGCCACTTTTCGGTCCTGGGCCACCCAGAACTCAAGATCTTCCCGAAACTCGGGTTGAAAACACGAATTCCGCCGACCAGGTAGCTCAGACATCGAGCCCCAAGGCCGTTCGTAGCGCTGCTACAGACTCAACCTTTCCTTCGCTTTTTCGGGATCGTGCCAACGCGGATAGCAAGCGATCGGCGTTTTTAGGAGAACGAAGCAAGTGCGCTGTTTCCATCAGACCAGCCAATTCATCTGCAGGAACCAAGGCCATGTTTTCCTTTCCTCGACGGCGAATCATTATCGGTTCACGATTAGCCTCCGCCTCATCCCAAAGCTTGGCAAGATTCGCCCTCGCTTCGGTGTATGTTACATCAATTGACATATTTTATCTGTACAGGTTTAATGTACATGTAATGACGCTTAGATTCCGTGGTTCCATATTCGCTCCATGCGGAGCCACGGCTAACCCAGTAAAGACACGTTCCTGTCCACGTAATAACCAAACACCCGCCCGTCAAAGCTTATTTACAGCTTAGCCCAATGTCCTTTGGCGGTAAGTTGATTTTCCAAGCACCGGCTGCTCCTGGACTGGTTTGCGTCACGGATCCCGATTTATCCCCCAGCGTCCCAATCACTTGATAGGTAGTATTGGGGCGCATCATGAGCGTTCCGCCCAAAACCACACTTCCCGAGGTAACAACTGGATTAGCCGCCGCTCCCGATGGAAGGGCTTTCCATTTGGCATCGGCTACTTGCGCTTTGTAGGTAATTTGAAGCGCATCTAAGCTGGACTCAGAAACCTGCACTTCAAATTTTTGACCGGCCGGACAGGCCATGGTCACGGTGAAATCGAATTGCACCAATCCCAACGAGGCGGGAAGCGTAATCGAGGTACTACCAGAAGCTGGGCCAGAAACAGGAACACTTGCAGGGGCACCCGACTCAAGGGTGGCGCTCAAAGCATAGGTGCCGTTTTGAACCAACGATACGGCCCCGGCTTGTCCAACCAAAGTACCCAGAGAATAGGTTGAAGAGCCGGCTGGAACGGTTTTGTCTTGACTAAAATTGATGCCTGGGCCAACCAATCTGAACACCGCATTGATCGCCGCTGAACCGGGATTGTTAACCGAAACCGTGTTGCCCAAGGTCTGAACCGAAACACTACTTCCGGACAGGGCAAACGTGAAAATAATACCTGCCGAGGCGTCGCCAATTAGGGCGGTATTAAAGGCTCCAGCCGCTCCGAAACAGAGCTCTAAACGCGCCAATCCGTTTTCAATGGATGCATTAATCGTTCCGCCAAGGGCATTATGCCCATCGGCTGGCGTATAGGCATAAACGTCAACTGCAGCCGAGCCACCTGCGGCTTGAATGGCGCTAATTACATCGGCTCTTGAGGACGTTAATACAATGGATGTGGCATTCGCGGCACATGCGGCCCCGCCTTTACCGGATCCAGTTAGAAAGTTCACCGCCACACGGCCC
>JAURGV010000291.1 GCA_030833605.1 Rhodothermales bacterium | reverse complement strand
GCCCCCGCTTTTGCTCTAGCAACCAGTCTCGGCATTGGTTTGCTGGGCGGATATAGAATTTCGAAAAGAAACCGAATTGAACCCGTTATTCCAGGCGTCCTGATTGGTTTTCTTACGGTAGCCACCTTGGCCTATTTCATTCAACCTATTGCGTTTTCCAGGTTCGCGATCGGTTTGGCGGTTCCGATCAGTATGATCGTATTGATGATTCTTCGGGCTTCGGGCTCTCGAAAAAATGGCGGAATAAGAAAGGCTCTGTTGGTGGGCGATTCGAGCGAGGCGCACCGACTGCGAAACCTACTCGCCACGCATCCTAAACCACCGTTTATCCTAAAAGGATTTGTTTCGGAAGATGGAGTAGGGTCGGAAACGGTCCCCCATCTCGGCCGCGTCAGCCACATCCGGGACCTGGTTCGTTTAGTTGGATTTGACGATATCGTGTTTGCCTCCCGAGATGTACCGAATCATATCATCTTTGGGATAATGAAAAACCTTCACGACTTGCCGGTCCAGTTTCGAATGCTCCAACAAGGGCAGGACCATGTGATTGGAAAAGCATCGATCAATCATTTATCTCTTCGCGATTTACAAACCGACGTTGCTGAAGTACTTGAAATTCGATCGCCCATTTCAAAGGCTTTATTTGAAAAATTGGTCGCTCTTATCCTTCTTCCGGCATGGCCGTTTTTATGGTTCGCCGACTGGGTTTCAACCCATCCCGGCAGAGTCGTTGATGCTTCCAAGCAGAAATCGGCAAACTCGAATACCTCGCTTCAAAAATTTGTGCGGATTCCGGAGGTCCTTACCGGCAAAGTTTCGCTGGTTGGATGTTTGGCCGAACATCGCGAAGTGGTTCCTGAAAACTGGGGGTTGCCGATCGGTCTATTTTCGATCACGAACTCCATGCAAAGTAAGGAGTTGGAGACCCAAGACATTACTCGTGCGTATTGGTATTATGTGACCCACCAAACGCCAGGCCTCGATGTAGAGATTATATTGGCCTCGGTTCAATCACCTGGATAACCGCGCAAGCGCATCCCTTTCGATTCACCCACCCGTTTTAACTGCATGGCGCAGCCCCCGAAAGACACTTTACTCGATTTTGAAAAGCCGCTTTACGAGCTTGAACAAAAGCTAGAAGAAATGCGTGCTCTTCGAAACGAAGACGCAGGTGCTGATCTTAAAAAATCCCTTGTTGCCTTAGAGGCGAGAGTTGATGAACTCAGAACCTCCATTTATAACAACCTGACCAGATGGCAACGGGTCCAAATTGCGCGGCATCCGGACCGGCCCTACACGTTGGACCATATCGATGCGCTAACCGAGGGATTTGTTGAACTTCACGGGGATCGACTTTTTGGAGATGACCCCGCCATTGTGGCTGGTTTTGCGACCTTTAAGGGCTCTCGGTTTGGGGATAAAGACCGATCCGTATTAATTTTGGGCCATCAGAAAGGCCGGGATACCAAGACGCGTAAATACCGACGATTCGGAATGCCGAATCCCGAAGGATACCGTAAGGCTATGCGCCTCATGAAGTTAGCAGGTCGTCTTGGGATTCCTGTGATTACCCTTCTAGACACCACGGGAGCGTTTCCAGGGTTGGAAGCGGAGGAAAGAGGCCAGGCAGAAGCCATCGCCCGTAATTTGTTTGAAATGGCCCGCCTTCCTGTACCCATCGTGGTCGTCGTTATTGGCGAAGGCGCTTCTGGAGGAGCACTGGGCATTGGCGTTGGAGATCGCATTTTGATGCTCGAAAATGCCTGGTATTCAGTGATTTCTCCGGAAAGCTGCTCTTCAATTTTGTGGCGTTCTTGGGATTATAAAGAAGAAGCTGCCCGTGCCTTGAAGCTGACGGCACCCGATCTTATCCCTTTCGGCATTGTGGACGAAATTGTGGCGGAACCCATGGGTGGAGCCCATAGGGATCCAGAAACAACCTTTGAGGCATTAGGGAAGGCCATAGCGACCAATTTGGTCCCTTTACTGAAGCTTTCAGCAGAGGATTTGCTCGCCCAACGGCTTGCGAAATTTGACGCAATGGGAACGTATACCGAAGTCTAAAACGCGTTGGAAGTGACTCTACCCCATTTGTTCAGATACCGGGTTCGTTTTCGGGAATGTGATCCCATGGGGATCGTTTACCATGCCCATTATGTGGACTGGTTTGAATATGCTCGAACCGAGGCGCTACGAGAAATCGGCCTACCCTATAAAGAAATCTCGGAAAACGGCATCACGCTTCCTGTTGTGGATTTGGCCCTGAAATTTCACACCAGCGCCCGATACGACGATGAGATTTTGGTAGAAACGACGCCCAGCCTGTCCTCTTCGTCACTCCGGTTAACGTGCTCCTACCGCATTTTAAGGGCATCGGACAACCACCTTCTGGTGAGCGGCCACGTCACGCTATGTTTTCTTCAGGAAGGAAAAACCCGCCCGGTACCCGCACCTCTAATGCTCCAACAGCTGCTAACCGGGGATTCCCATGAATAGCATTCCCAGCTATGTGGACCTTCACGGCCTGGATGCCCTCATTCGAGAAGCACTTAAGGAAGATGTAGGAAGTGGAGATATTACTTCCGAAAGCACTATTTCTGCGTCTACTACCGCCGTAGCGGTTCTCAAAGCCAAAGAAAACGGGTTCATTGCCGGTCTTTTTGTGGCCGAAAAATGCTTCCATCAAGTTGACCCCAACTTAGTGGTCGCATGGAATTTCAGCGATGGTGCAGCGGTTTCAGTGGGTGATCTAGTGGGTGAAATCACGGGAAACGCCCGGTCT
>JAURGV010000290.1 GCA_030833605.1 Rhodothermales bacterium | reverse complement strand
GGCAACGCGCGCATCTACCGTAGCATAATCGGGAAGAGATTGCGTGTTGGCGTCGTCCACGTACATTTTTTGCAGTCCTTTTAGCACGACACTGGCCGAAACGGGACCCAAATCGGCAATAATCCCACCACTAAAGGAATGTTTTGGAATCGCTTTGATGGCTTTTCCTTTGTTTTCCCCTCTTTGGGAGGTCACATCCTGTAAGGTGTAGTTCAAAAAGGCGGACCCTAGACCCGATTTTTCGATTTTAATGCCCGTTTCTAGTCCTTCGTGGCGGCTTTTCCCGATGTTAATGTTAGAAAAGGTCTCAAAAGAGAAATCGATTTCATTGGTCATATCCATCGTGTAAGCCGAGGCGCTGACGAGCGCAGACCATCCTTCGGAGGTGACCACCCTATGATAAAATCCGATTTCGTAGCTCGTTCCTTCTTGTGGGGTGAGTTCTGCATTGGCAATTTGGATGGAAAAGGGAGGGAACGGCACGGGAAATGCGCGCAAATCGTACAACTGATCCAATGTAGGCGCCTTGAACGAGCGACTAACGGTTGCATACATATTTCCAACATGTTGACGGCCCGACGCGTATCTGTAATTCAGTCCTGCCTTTGGACTTACGGCAGCATGGGACGCATTTGGAACGGCCTCAGATAAGCCTTCAACTTCCTGGAAAGCATCTTCCAGCCAATCGGCGCGCACGCCCAGTGAAAGGTTTAGCCGTGACGTTGGGTTGAGTTCTAATTGAGCATAGCCGGCAAATCCCGTCCGGGTAGCGGTTCCGTCGGATGTCGCGTTACCCGGATCACCCGTAGCGCTTTGGTAGGCATCGTCCAGACCGCCGGTCGCAATGGGAGCGTACTGCGTGTCTAGCGTTCCATAAAATGCGTCAATTCCGACGGTTAGTTGGTGTTCTATCGGAAGAGGAAGCGCAATATTGGTTAGTTGAACCCCTGCTTTTGCCCCACCAGCATCCACTTTGCGCTCTTGAGTGTCTGCGAAATCGGCGCTTAATGGCAGCGTTCTTACAAGGTCTTGGTTCCGGACATGTCCAGAAAGGGAGGCCGACAACTGTCCGAGGTCAAGCCCCCACATTCCGTCCAAAGACGCTCTGTAGGTTTGTTCGCTGCTTCCGTCAAATTGAAAAAATCCCAGACTTTCAGCTCCTTCTTTCGTGGTATCCGTCGACCGGAGTGGTCCGGGTGTATCGAATTCTCTCCAATTTGCAGAGCCGCTTAGTTCGAGGGAGCGCTGAGGAGTGTCTACGAGTTTGTAAGATCCCTGTAGCGTGCCGGCACTGCGTTTACTGTGGTCGCGGAATCCTTCACTCGTAGTGAAGTCAGCCAAAATGGAATATTGTTGACTGAACATCGACGCATGCGCGGTTCGGACGCCTAAGCTTCCGGTGCTTGCTTTGAATTTTGTAGTCGGGTCAAGTGATGCCTGGGTGCGCACGTTGATGACCGCCCCAATTGCGGCATCACCATATAAAGAGGAAGAACCTCCCCGGAGCACTTCGATAGTCGTGGTGGGCGACCGCGTTATGGCTTCCCAATTGATCAGTCCGTTTTCTAGGTTGTTGATGGGCTTGCCGTTCAGCATCACAATCACATATTCCGCTTCTCCACCGCCATAAAAGCCCCGTGTAACCGATTGTGGTGCTATTCCGAGGCCATCAAAATCCAGAAAGGAAAGGCCTGGGACAAATCCGAGCAGGCTCGCGGCATTCCTGTTCGGCAAAGCGCTGAGTTCGCGAGCCGAAAGAACGGATACGCCGACCGTCGAAGAGGATAGGGTAGAAGCGGTACGCTCAGCCGTGATAACGATTGGATCTAACGATCTTGTGGCGAGCGAGTCCACTTCCTGAGCTTTCGCAGGTATTACGAGGAAAACAATACAGAAAAAGAAAAGCGTTGGGCGTAGTTTCATTGCAAACGGAACGGTTGATGACATTCGAAATAACTCGAATGAATATAGGTCAGGAATGCGAGCCGAAAGAAATCCTTTTTAAGCCGTTCTAAAATGCTATTTTGCTGTTACCCATTCATGATGGGTCCTGTAAGTCCGTTTCAAAAAAGCACTTAACACCAAACAACTGTGTTCACTAAACGAATTACGACCGCTCAAATCTTGGCCAATTTACAGGCGAAAGTAGACCAACGCATCCCGATCATGATATCATCGGCGGGTAGTGGTTTGGTGGCCAAACTGCTCGAAAAATGTGGTACAGATTGCGTAAACACGTTCTCTGGAGCTCGCCTCCGGGCAAATGGAATGGGGACCATGGCCATGATGTGGCCTATTCTCGATTCCAACCGGCAGACGCTAGACTACACGCGCGAGGACATCATGCCCGCCATGGAAGGAAAGGCATTTGTATGTGCGTGTCTGAATGCAAACGACCCGCTCAAGGATATGCGAATGGTTTTGCAAGAATGCAAAGACATGGGCGTCCAATCGGTCTCCAACATCGGCCCTTCCATTTCTTACGTCGATCACGACTCGGAAATCTATAAAGTGCTCAATTCTGCCGGAATTACCCTGCAAAATGAGATTGACATGTTGAAATTTGCCAGAGAAGAGATGGATATGGTGACCATCGGGCTTGGTTTTACGCTTGAGGACTCGATTGCTGTTTGTGCGCAAGCTAAACCGCACATTTTTTGTTACCACGCGGGGACCACAAAAGGAGGGCTCAAAGGCTATGATAGCGGCCTGACCATCGCGCAGACCGCAGAACAGACGGAAGAGGCCTATCGGAAATGCCGAGAAGTGCATCCAAACGTTATTCTGGTGGCACA
>JAURGV010000028.1 GCA_030833605.1 Rhodothermales bacterium | reverse complement strand
AAACGGTTGAATCAATTCGTAGCCGGTGCATCGATTCAAACCTACTGCATTGTCGATGACCGCAATCGCCGAATAGACCCTTCACATAAGGCGTCACAGCGCATTATGTCAAAGCCGGAGCAGGTCCTTCGTGCTTGGGCGAAGACCCCCCACACCCATTTTCCCGATCGCCCCGTTCATGCGGATTGGGTTCAAAAATGGCAAGCGGTTCAAAAGGGCTATATCAGCGCACTCGGACATCTTTTTTCGCAGGACATATTGACCGAGCAAGCAGCTGCCCATGCCGTAAGTCGATGGCTAACAAGCGACTATGCCATTGCATTGGGTTCCAGTAATCCCGTCAGGCATATGGATTCTTTTGCGGTGCATAATGGATCCGACGTCTATTCACTATCCAACAGGGGAGCGAGTGGGATCGATGGAACGCTCGCATCTGGAGTAGGATTTGCCATCGGCCATAAGAAACGCCCCGTTATTTTTCTGGGCGATTTAGCGCTGTTACACGACCTGAATTCATTGCCTCTGTGCGTTGCCGCAAAAGCCGTTGTGGTCGTAATCAACAACGACGGTGGGGGTATTTTCTCGCATTTGCCCGTTCGCGCATTTGAAAAATCATTTGAACCGCTGTTTGGTACGCCCCACGGCCTACGTTTTGAACACGCTGCCCGAATGTTTGGCATGGCATACAGCCGTCCAACTTCGGTGACGGAATTAAACGATGCGTTAACAATGGCCCATGAACAGGAGCACGCCTTTCTGATTGAAGTCCAAACGGATCGGGAAAGTAACCGTCAGGAGGCCGAACGGATAAAGGCGATGGTCGAAAAAACGATCAGCACCATCTTTTCGGACCCGCACCTGCATACGCATTAGGTCGCATGAAAATTCGCATTGAAGGTCAAACCATTCGCTTTCGGTTGAGTCATTCGGATGTGCATACTCTGGAGCACACGGGCCAGATCGATGCCGAGTTGTATGTACCCAGTTTGTTGCAGTTTACGATACAGAAAGGGCGGCTAAACGTCTATTATAACCAAAATCAGATGGTTGTAAGCTTGCCCGAAGACTGGTTAACTTCCTGGACGGAAAACGAAAAAGTCGGATTTGAATTCGATCATGATTTCAAAAGGGGCCCAGCCGATACGGCTTTCTATAGCCTAAATGTGATCGTGGAAAAGGATTATCCCTGTGCACACACCAAAGAGGGCAAAGCGCTATTCGGGAAACCCCAAAAAATGAATTAATGTGGAGCGCTATCCTTCTCTTAACGCGAAATGGCTGACCGCAAAAAGGGAAGACCAAATTCCGGTCGTATTCCTCCACGGGTTTTTGGGGACAAAACAAACGTGGTCTGCAGTAGCCGAGGAAATGGGTAGACCCGCAATGGCGGTGGATCTTCCAGGCCATGGATCAACGCCTTCCATAGAGGGGGAGGGCCCTTGGTTTGAGGCAACAATCGAGCGATTTATTGCGGTTTTAGATCAACAAGGGGTGAGTGCGGTTGATTTGGTTGGGTATTCCCTAGGAGGCCGAATAGCAGCGCTAGTCGCTCAGAAATATCCGTCTAGAGTCCGGCGCTTAGTATTGGAATCGAGTCATTTGGGATTGGCTAACCCGCAAGATCGAAAGGATCGACAACAGAGCGATCAAGCTTGGTCGCAAAGGTTTGCATCGGATTGGCCTCAGGTTCTTCAGGCTTGGTATGAACAACCCATTTTTCAATCGAATCGGGCATTTCGGGAGTCGCTAATCCAAGAAATCGCTTCCCAAAATCCAAACCGTCTTTCAAAAGCGCTAGTGGGATTCTCACTGGGGCACCAAGAACCCATTGAGCGTCTCGACCACCCCGTTCTGTACGTAACCGGTTCGCTGGACCATAAGTACGAACAATTGGGAAGGCTATACGCCCAGCACCATCGTGCTGCACAAGGACTCCAAACGGTTTTTATCCATGAATCCATCGGAGGAGCCGGGCACAATGTCCATCTTGAACAGCCGGGTACGTATCTTTCACGTGTTAGAAATTTCTTGAATCAGGACCACATCTAAATTCATGTCAGTTGTTGCTTGGGAAAACGTCGGTAATTTCGACGAAATACGATTTGAAAAGGCTGAAGGAATAGCCAAAATTACGATTAATCGACCTCACGTCCGGAACGCATTTACACCTCACACGGTGTCCGAAATGCGCCATGCTTTGCAGGATGCGAGAGATGACGATCAAATCGGCGTCATTATCTTGACCGGAGAAGGGCCCGATGCGTTTTGCTCGGGAGGAGACCAAAGTATTCGGGGAGACGCGGGATACAAAGAAGCCGGTAGCGGCGTGATGCGTCTAAACGTGTTAGATTTCCAACGAGAAATTAGGACCTGTCCCAAACCGATCATTGCGATGGTAGCCGGGTGGGCCGTAGGTGGTGGACACGTACTGCATGTGATGTGCGATTTAACCATTGCTGCCGACAACGCCCGATTTATGCAAACAGGCCCTAAAGTGGGTTCGTTTGACGGGGGATACGGCGCGAGTTACCTAGCGCGCATAGTTGGGCAGAAAAAAGCCCGTGAGATTTGGTTTTTGTGCCGTCCGTACGATGCCAAACAGGCTTTGGACATGGGACTCGTAAACACCGTCGTGCCTTTGGCTGATCTTGAAGCGGAAACCGTAAAGTGGTGCCGCGAAATATTGGCCAACTCTCAAATGGCGATTCGTTGTTTGAAAGCCGCTTTGAATGCGGATTGCGACGGGCAAGCCGGGCTGCAAGAGCTCGCTGGCAATGCTACCTTGTTGTTTTACATGAGCGAAGAGGGTCAGGAAGGGCGCAACGCATACAACGAAAAGCGGAAACCCGATTTTGGGAAATTTCCTTACCGACCATAATTCATGGGATCCAAGGCATTGATGTGGTGGGAGGCAGCGCGGCCCAAAACCCTTTGGGCCGCCGTTAGCCCCGTTCTTATTGGGATAGCGATTGCGTTTCATTACGAAAAGGTCCACGTCCTCGCTGCGGTCCTAGCCTTCTTAGGCGCTATTCTGATCCAAATTGGGACCAATTTCTACAACGATTTGGCCGATTTTCAGAAAGGTGCCGATTCTGAAACCAGGAAAGGGCCCCGCCGACTGGTTCAAGCGGGGATGATTTCCCAACAGGCCATGCGCGTTGCAACCGTATTGACGTTTGGGATGGCCGTTGTATCTGGGATTTACCTCATGATTCGGGGTGGCTATCCCATCGTTGCCATCGGGATCGCTTCGATCCTGTTTGGACTCTTGTACACGGGCGGCAAGTATTCGTTAGCCTATTTAGGAATCGCGGACTTATTCGTGCTCGCGTTTTTTGGTCCGATTGCCGTTGCCGGAACGTTTTATGTGCAGGCGCTCGAATGGCCCATGGTGGTTTGGTTGGCGGGACTTTCCCCCGGCTTGTTAGCGGTTGCCATTTTGTTGGTCAATAATATTCGAGATCGAGAACAGGACGCGTTGGCGGGAAAGCGTACGCTGATAGTCCGATTTGGACGTAGCGTGGGGCTTCGGTTGTATTCCACAGCCTTCGTGTTATGTTTTGTGGTGGTTGTGGTACAAGTTGCGCTTCATGGCTTGACGGCGTTTACCCTTCTTTCATTTCTGTCGCTTCCCGCGATGGTTGAAGCGGCGAGGTCCTTGGGTAATATTCCGGATGAACGCAGTCAGGAAATGAATCCAATTCTAGCTCAAACGGCTAAAAACCTGCTGCTGTTTTCCATTTTGTATTCCGTTGGTTGGATTATTGGGGGCCTTTATTGAGGGTTCAATTTTTTGAATATGAAATCCCATTTGTGCGTCCCATTCGAATCGGATCGGAGGTGCAAACGTCACGTCGCGGGATTTATGTTCAACTGATGGATACACTTGGCCACTCGGGATGGGGCGAAATAGCTCCTTTAGATGGCTATGGTCCCGACACGCTTCGAGAAATTAAAGATGCCATTTCTAGCTTTTCGAGTTTGGAATCAAACGACAATGCCAAGCTTCTTCCTCCTTCGTTCCGATTTGGGCTGGACTGTGCCCAGCGAGAATTAAACGCCAAGCGACGTGGAAATTCGTTTAGAGACACGTTTGGTCCGCTGCTTCGGCCTCTTATTTCAAGCGCAACACTCCTGCAGCCAACCGGATCGGTTTCCAACGTACCAACCGACCTGCGCTTTGTAAAGGCAAAAGTTGGAGGAAACCCGATCGAACAGGATGTAGACCGTGTGAGTCGCCTGCTAGAACACATCCCTCCAAACGGCGCGCTGCGCCTGGATGCTAATGGGCTGTGGTCCAAAGACGAAGCCTATAATTTCGCCGAGCAACTAACGGACAAGGTGGGAGCAGGAATTAAGCAAATAGAATTCATCGAAGAGCCCTGGAAAGGATGCTTCGACACCGCCGCCTCTTTTCCGATTCCATTAGCGATTGACGAAAGTTTTTCATTCAACGCCACCACATGGAAGCATGCCGCTGTCGTAATGATAAAGCCTTCTCTACTGGGTTCAATCGATGAGTTTAATCATATCGCATCCGCGATTCTTGCTGAAGGGAAGCGTTTGGTGCTTTCATCGGCATTCGAAACACATCTTGGGATGAGCGCCCTCATCGCTTTGGCGACGACCTTGTCTCCACTTCCAAATCAAAAGCAGGCAGAGGGCTTTGGAACGCTGGGTAGTCTCGATTTTTCTAATGCGATGGCGCCAAAGCAGTTATCGTCCTTGGATTGGATGAAAAGCAGTGAAATTGATGCTTCTCGTTTAAGCGCCTACCCGGGCGATCTGATTCATTCGGAAGCAATCTCGTTGATAGACAGTAGAAGCGTGGAGTAAAGCTCCTCGTATTGATTTGAGGTTCGTTAGTATTCGTTGACAAAGCCACTCCCAACATATTCGTGTCCTGTAAAATTTTGGGCGGTCAAAAACCCCGACCAACGGGCCGTTTTGGGGAAGGACGACTCTGAAAATCTGACCTATGGGCAACTGAACGAGTCGGTTGATCGGGCTGAAAAGCTGTTGCAATCCGCTAGCGATAAGTTTTTGATCGTTCAAGCCTGGAATTCGGCGCCTTTAATCGTGCAACTGTTTGCGGCGTGGCGAGCGAATAAACTGGTTGTGCTGTTGAGTCCGAGAACGCCAAGCGTGACGGTTCGGGCCATCGAAAATCAGTTGGAAGCTTATTTTAGCAGTACTGAATCAGACGAATTAGCCGAATCGTCCGAATCATCCGGATCAGCCGAGACAAACGGGTCACGGGTTGAAGGGAGTACGCCTCACCGGGCTTCGGCCATGCTTACGTCTGGAAGTTCGGGTCAGCCCAAATTGATTGTGCACTCAACACACAATCACCTGAACTCGGCCGTCGCGTGTAACCAACGCTTGGGCATCCAAGGCAACGACATTTGGTTGTGGAGTTTACCCGCCTTTCATGTCGGAGGCTTGTCCATTCTGCGGCGTTGTTTTTTAGCTGGCGCTGCCGTGCACATCTTTTCGAAGGGAGAAAAATTGTCCACGGTGTTGGGTACGGCCGCACCCACTATTATCTCGTTGGTGCCCACACAGTTGCAAGAATTGATTTCCGAAGGCTTCAGGTGCCCACCCGACCTTCGATCGGTTATTGTCGGCGGCGCACCCATCACACCTCAATTGCTTCAGGACGCCATTTCCTTAGGGTACCCCATTCGAACTACCTATGGCCTTACTGAAACGAGCTCGATGGTTACTTTGTCGGAACCCTGGATGGCGTTGTCAGAACCTATTCATGCGGGAAAACCATTGGACGGGGTAGACCTTTCCATCTCTCAAGAGGGTCGTATTCACATCCAATCGGATGTGGTTCGGATGGGTGAATTTGTGGACGGCAACTACGTCCCGGCTACTCATTCCTTTACCACGCAGGACACTGGAGCGCTCAGTTTGGAAGGCCATTTAGTGGTTGGACCGCGGCAAGACGATGTGATTATTTCCGGAGGGGAGAACATCAGTTTAGGGCTCATTGAAGCAACGATTCTCCGACACCCGGCGATTCTGACCTGTCGGGTTATCGCCCAACCCCATGTCTCCTATGGGTTTAGGCCTATCGCTTTTGTGAAGTGGAAACGCTCCAAGCAACCCGAAGTGCAATCCTTAACTCATTTTTTAGAGCAAGAATTGGACAAAATTGCGGTTCCAGATTTCATTCTAGAATTGCCCGACCCTGAGGAAGGCTTTGTAAAAGTGTCCCTAGCGCAGCTAACCGAAATAGCCTCTAAGGCTATCAACACCCATGCCAACCATCACTCATGAAATTATTTAGACAAATCGTTGGCGAAGGTGACCCATTGATTATCATTCACGGCCTTTTTGGGGCAAGTGGAAATTGGCAATCCCTGGTTAAAAACCATTTTTCGACGAGATATCGAACAGTCGCTTTGGACTTGAGAAACCACGGTAGATCCCCTCATGCTGACCAAGGATCTATTGCAGTCATGGCCGAAGACGTGCTGGAATTAATGGCAGACGAGGGGATAGAAAGGGCCCATGTTCTGGGCCATTCCATGGGGGGTAAAGTGGCCATGCACCTCGCACTTTTTCATTCCCACGCGGTCGACAAGCTGATCGTGGCCGACATCGCGCCGCGCGGCTATCCTCGCCGACACGATTCCATTTTCGCAGCTTTAAAATCGTTGGATTTATCGTCTTTCAATTCGCGATCCGAGATTGATAAGGCTCTAACCCCACAAATTCCTGAGTTTGGGGTGCGGCAATTTCTACTCAAAGGGCTCGTTCATCATGCTGGGACGTACGCATGGGGAATGAATCTCGATGCTATTGAAGCGAACTACGATTCCGTGATCGCCGAAATCGAGGCTTGGGAGCCTTTCGAGGAAGACACCCTGTTTTTAAGGGGCTCGGAATCAAATTATGTCCAAGATGCCGATTTGATGTCTATTCGAGCGCTGTTTCCTTTTGCCGAGTTGCAAACGATAGAAGGGGCTGGTCATTGGCTGCACGCCGAAAAACCAGAAGAATTCGCCCGCATTTGCATGGAATTTTTGGGATAAACCAAGAAAAACACGTTGATTGATGGTCCCGCTGTGAATAGCTCGAACCTACGACCGAACAACCCGTTTTACGGTGCTCATGTGTTTCAAACGCCCATGGCACCCTTAGCGCCTCCTCTTTCACCACTGCACTGGCCTTCGTTTCTATGTCAAACCGTCGAATCCTTCTAGAAAAAGCACTTTCTGAACGCATTCTGGTGCTGGATGGCGCGATGGGTACGCTCATTCAAGGCCGGAAATTAACGGAAGAAGACTTTCGCGGAGCCCAATTTGCTGACCATCCATCGTCTCTGAAGGGCAACAACGATTTATTAGCGCTCACCCGACCGGACGTCATTCAAGAGCTGCATGAATTGTACCTAGAAGCCGGTTCGGACATCATTGAGACGAACTCCTTTAGCGCGACCCGAATCGCCCAAGCCGATTATGGGCTCCAAGAGGCCGCATTTGATATTGCAAAAGCGTCTGCGGTGGTCGCTCGCAAAGCAGCGGACAAGTATACGGCTCTAACGCCCCATAAGCCCCGATTTGTGGCCGGTGCGGTTGGACCAACCAACGTTTCGTTATCGATGTCTCCAGACGTTAACGACCCTGGATTTCGGACCGTTTCCTTCCTAGAATTATCAAAGGCCTATGCCGAACAAATCGAAGGCCTCATCGAAGGTGGTTCGGACATTATCCTAATTGAAACCATTTTTGACACACTGAATGCCAAGGCGGCGATTTTTGCCATTGGACAAGTGTACGAAAAGGTAGGTAGGTCCTTGCCCGTAATGATTTCGGGGACCATTGTGGACCAGAGCGGTCGTACGTTATCGGGGCAAACCACGGAAGCTTTTTGGATTTCCATTGCGCACACGCCGGACCTTATGTCGGTTGGGCTCAATTGCGCGCTCGGCTCCGAGCAAATGCGTCCCTATATCGAAACCTTGGCCCAGATTGCTCCGGTTCGAACCAGTTTGTATCCCAATGCTGGATTACCCAACGAATTTGCGGAATACGACGAAAGCCCGGCTTTCATGGCCGAACAGGTCGCTCATTACGCGCAGAACAACTTTCTAAATATCGTTGGTGGATGCTGCGGTACCACCCCAGAGCACATTCGCGCGATGGCCGAGGTGGCTGCAAACTACAAACCTCGGGCTGTACCGACCATTCAGCCGCTTCTTAGAACAAGCGGTTTGGAGCCTTTTATATTTCGGGACGAGCTTAACTTTGTGAATATCGGTGAGCGCACCAACTTTACGGGCTCGCTTCGCTTCGCCCGCCTCATCAAAGAAGGCAATTACGAAGAAGCCATCAGCGTGGCCCTCCAGCAAGTAGAAGCCGGCGCTCAGCTCATCGACATCAACATGGACGAAGGCATGTTGGATTCAAAAGCTGCCATGGTGCGCTTTTTGAATCTGCTGGCTGCCGAACCAGACATCGTACGTGTACCCTTTGTGCTCGATTCCTCCAAATGGGACGTGATCGAAGCCGGATTGCAATGCGTTCAAGGCAAAGCCATTGTCAACTCCATTTCGCTCAAGGAAGGGGCGGAGCCGTTTATTTACCAGGCAAAACGGGCGAAATTGTATGGGGCGGCCGTAATTGTGATGGCGTTCGACGAAGATGGTCAGGCCGAAACCCTCGAAAGACGCAAAGAAATTTGCACCCGCGCTTATCGCATTTTGACCGAGGAAGTGGATTTTCCTCCTCAGGACATCATTTTCGACCCGAATATTTTCGCCATTGCAACCGGTATCGAGGCCCACAATCGTTACGCGATTGATTTCATTGAAGTCACGAAATGGCTGAAAAAACAGTTCCCGCTAACCCATATATCGGGCGGCGTATCCAATCTGTCCTTCTCCTTTCGAGGAAATGAAGCGGTGCGCGGCGCCATAAATACCGCCTTCCTATATCATGCGATCCAAGCGGGGATGGATATGGGAATTGTGAATGCCGGGCAAATTGAGGTGTACGACGATATCGAGCCTAGTTTATTGAAGGCGGTAGAGGATGTCCTTTTTGATCGCCGGCCGGATGCCACCGAACGTCTCGTCGATTTGGCTGAAAAAGTAACCCAAAAAGGTACCGACCAAGCGGTCACGGAGCTGGAATGGCGTAAAGCTCCCGTAAAAGAGCGTCTGTCCTATTCTCTGGTTAAGGGAATTGTAGAGTTTATTGAATCGGACACGGAAGAGGCTCGGAAACAGTCTAAACGGGCTATTGAAGTCATCGAAGGCCCATTGATGGACGGGATGAACCGGGTAGGAGATTTGTTTGGGGCTGGAAAAATGTTTTTGCCACAGGTGGTGAAAAGTGCCCGGGTCATGAAAAAGGCAGTGGCTTGGCTCATTCCTTTCATCGAAGATGAAAAAGTTGAAGGCGACAATGCGCGCGCGCCTAAAATATTGTTGGCAACCGTAAAGGGCGACGTGCACGATATCGGAAAGAACATTGTAGGCGTCGTTTTGGCGTGCAATAATTACGAGATCGTCGATCTCGGCGTTATGGTTCCTGCCGACAAAATTCTGGATGAAGCCGTCTGCCAACAAGTTGACGTTATCGGATTAAGTGGACTGATCACGCCTTCTTTGGACGAGATGGTCCATGTTGCTGCGGAAATGGAACGCCGTAACATGAAGCAGCCCTTGTTGATAGGCGGGGCAACTACTTCCGAGATGCACACGGCTGTAAAAATCGAACCCATGCGCAAAAATGCCGTGATTCACGTATTAGATGCCAGTCGAAGCGTTACCGTGTTGAACAGTTTGCTTTCTGAAACCGATAGTGCTGGATTTATAGAACGCACTCGTGACACGTACACCATGCTCCGACAGCGTCACGAAAGTCGCAATCGCAAAGAGGTTCATCTCGCCCTGGAAGTGGCTCAAGAGAACGCGCTAAAACTCACGTTTGATGCTTCTACAGTTCATCAGCCGAAAAAAACGGGCATTGTAGCGTTTAACGACACGACGATCGCTGTCCTTCGTCCGTACATCGACTGGACCCCATTCTTCCAAGCTTGGGAGATGAAAGGGAAGTACCCGTCTATTTTGACCGATCCTGAAAAAGGGGAGACGGCATCGAAGTTGTTTGCGGATGCGCAAAACATGCTAGACGACCTCGAAAAAAGCGGTTCTTTAGGGTTTAGCGCGGTTGCCGGCCTTTTTTCAGCCCACTCCGACGGAGACGACATAGTATTTACCGATGACAAAGGAGTAGAAAAACGACTTCACACGCTCCGTCAACAAAATGAAAAAGGGGCAGGAAAGCCAAACCGAGCCCTTTCCGATTTCGTAGCTCCTGCTGAAGCTGGCGTTTCGGACCACATCGGTATGTTCGCGGTGACGGCTGGCCTGGGCATAGAACCCATGGTTAAAGCGTTTGAGGCCGACCACGACGATTTCAAAGCCATTCTATTAAAGTCCTTGGCCGATCGGTTGGCTGAAGCCTTCGCTGAATATGTCCATGAATATGTCAGGCGCGAGATTTGGGGATTCGAAACCGGCCTTTCTTTATCAAACGAAGACCTAATTGCCGAAAAATACAAAGGCATTCGTCCGGCTCCCGGATACCCGGCTCAACCCGATCACACGGAGAAACTCACCATCTGGGAAACCTTGAACGTCGAAGAACGCACGGGAATTCAACTAACCGAACACCTAGCCATGTATCCAGCGGCGTCGGTATGTGGGTTAATATTTTCCCACGCAGACTCCGATTATTTCAATATTGGGACCATCGCAAAAGACCAAATCGTTGCATACGCGTCTAGAAAGGGCATGTCCGTACAGGCGGTTGAGCGGTGGTTGGCGCCCAGATTGGCGTATAAATAGATGAGGCGCCAACTAGATTGGTAGATAATCAAGTTTGTATTGAAATGAATTGAGATTCATGTAGTATCTTTGACGTTCCTTAAACAGTAGACCAAGACCTAAACGCTAATGAGCTTTTCGCTTAGCCTTAAATCCCCCCAGCAGTCCGCCATTGATGCCCTTAAAAGCGGAGATGCCAGCGTATTAACCCAAATACTAGGTATTGTTGGGTTTGCAGCTTTAACTGCGTTGGGTGCACAATTCAAGGTTTACGTTTGGGAAGTGCCCTTTACGCTTCAAACGTTGGCCGTTTATGGTAGTGGATTGTATTTAGGATGGCGCAACGGCCTGTTGGCTCAGGTGCTTTACATTGTTGTGGGGCTATTTCTACCTGTTTACGCTGGTGAAGGCTTCGGTCCTGCCTATCTATTTGGCGCCGTTTCCGCTGGTTACTTATTGGCCTATCCGCTTTCTGCAGCGGTAATTGGATTCATTTCAAAGAAAAATGATGGCTTAACCGGTAGCGTCCTTTCAATGATCGCCGGATCATTGGTGTTGTTTGCACTGGGAATAACCTGGTTGCACTACGCAGCGGGTCATGTTACCTGGTTTGAGTCCATTGACAAAGGCTGGTTACGTTTCATTCCTGTAGATATGGCCAAAATCTTGTTGGTTTCCTTGTTTTATCAGGGTACCCGCAGTTTGACACCGAAAGCGTAAGGCAGACTAGCGGAACTGACTAGGCCGGCGTCCGGTTCATACAGGAAATCTCTCCCTACTATGAACACAGGATCGGCCCATCCAATTTCCATCTCCGCAGCACGTGTTCTGTTGGTGTTTCTCGTGGGAATTGGGATCTCGGCGTCCGTGTTTGCCCAACCGGTCCCGCAAAAGACAACTTCTCCTTCAGAAAAGACTTCAAAAGTTTACCCCGTGGCGTGGAGCACCCCGATTGAGGGCTCCATTTTGAGCGATCCTATATTGCTATCCGATGCAGATAAGGCGTTAGACCATCTGTACAATATGCGGTTTGAAAAAGCGGATTCCATTTTCTCGCGCATAGAGAAAAGATATCCTCAGCATCCCATTGGGCCCTTCTTAAAATCTCTTACGCAATGGTGGCACATCTTATCCACCCTAACGGTGCACGACACCTCGCAGGATAAAGCGTTTCTCGCACAAATGGATCTTGTTATCGATCTGAGTGCGAAACTGACCAAAAAGAAGCAGTACGAGTTCGATGCGATGTTTTTTAGAACGGCGGCGTACGGATTTCGTGGCCGATTATTGTCGGATCGCGAAAACTGGCTTCGCGCAGCACAGGACGGTAAATCGGCTCTAGATGACGTTTTCAAGTTGGCTGAAAAGGACCCCATGAATGCGGATTTGCTCTTTGGGGCTGGGGTGTACGAGTATTTTGCGGTGGCCATGCCCGAGCAATATCCGATCGTAAAGCCCATTTTGTTCTTTTTCCCGGAAGGAAATAAGGAACGAGGTATTGAACGACTCGAAATTGCGGCTCGACATGGGCGCTTCGTCTCCGCCGAGGCGGCCTATTTTCTATTGCAGATCTATTCTACGTTCCAGCCTGACTACGAGAAAAGTATCGATTTAATTGCCTACCTACGTGGTCGTTATCCAGGGAATGCCCTATTTCACGTAATGGAAGGACGAATTTTGTTTAGATGGGGGCAATGGGAGCGCGCGGCGACCGTTTTTACCCAAATTGAAGCGCTACATCAACGCAAGGTCTCCGGATATAACAATGAATTGGTGTCGCAAGCCCACTATTATTTAGGAAGAAATGAAATGCTGCGTGGCGATGATGCAGTGGCTCTCTCTCATTTTCAGAAAGTCATTGCGCTAGAATCGCGATGGAAATATGAGTCCTTTTTTAGGGTACATGCCACGCTTCGAGCAGGTATGATCAGTGATCGACTTGGAGACCGAAAAAAGGCGGTCCAATTCTACAATCGTGTTTTGAAAATGGAGAACCAATCTACCTCCCGAGATCGAGCTAAAAAATATTTGAAAACGCCATACGGTGGTGGTGAATAATGATTCAACCCATCAAACGGCTGGGCCAAAATTTTCTTCAAGACCCCAACACGATTCGTAAAATCGTGGATTCGCTAACCTGCCGTCCGGATGATCGCGTGGTAGAAATAGGGCCGGGCATGGGCGCCTTAACGGGCTTGCTGGCAGAGAAATATGCAGATTTTAGCGCCATCGAACTGGACGATCGAGCTATAAGTTATTTAAATGAACAGCTTCCAGGGGTTACGGTCACCCAAGGGGACATTCTAGAGGTCAATTGGGAGCAGATCGCAGCGGGTTCCAAAAGTGGGTCGGTTTCCGTAATTGGCAATCTTCCTTATTACATCACCTCGCAGATCATTTTTGGTCTTTTGGATGCCCGGGAATACGTCAAAGAAGCTGTGATCATGATGCAATATGAAGTGGCAGAACGACTTATAGCCCAGCCTCGAACCAAACAATACGGCATCCTTTCTGTCGCTGTCCAATTGGCGTGTGTTCCAAAGCTGCTGTTTCCGGTTTCTCGGAATGTATTTTTCCCCAAGCCCGACGTTCGAAGCGCCATGGTTCAGTTGGATTTTTCTTCAGACAGGCCGGATTTGGGTGTTGATTCCGACGGTCTACGGCGTATCATTCGGACCGCGTATAATCAGCGTCGAAAAACGCTTAGAAACAGCTTATCGTCTGTATTGGCTGAAAAGGAACGAGAACTACCTGAAGAATTCGCCTCAAAACGGGCGGAAGAACTCAGTCCGGAGGACTTTGTCCGGTTAGCTAGCTATCTTCTTTCTGATTAAAAACTCTTTGATGGAAGTCCTACCCAACATACCACCTGAAGAAAAAGACCGCATTGTCGGTCCCTTGGAGCTAGACGCCGATCTAGTCGAGGATATTTCTGCACTCATCGATGCCGATGAGCGGGGAATGGTACTGAATATTCTTGCCGACCTCCATCCGGCCGACGTTGCCAGTATTACCACGCACTTGAGCAAAGATGAAGCTCAAAAAGTGCTGGAATGGCTTCCAATTGAAACGGCCGCAGAGCTACTGGCCGAACTGGAAGATGATTTTCGATCCGAACTAGTCAATTCGTTCAGTCAAGAGCGCCTCACGGCGATGATCGACGAGTTGGATACGGACGACGCCGCCGACATCCTCGCCAATCTGCCCTCCGAGGTCGCTGAACGGATTCTTCCTGAGTTGGAAGATTCCGACGATGTCAAGGAATTGCTGTCGTACGAGGAGGATACGGCCGGTGGTCTTATGGCGGCTGAATTTATTGCCGTAGGAATTGATTTCACTGTAGCGGACGCTACGGAAGAAGTCCGATTACACGCCGATAAAGTTCAAGACATTTTCGTGCTGTTTGTAATCGACGAAAATGAGCAATTGGTTGGTACCGTAAACATGAAGCGGCTGTTGCTTTCCCCTGCGAAGGCACGCATCAAGGACATCATGAAGTCCGAAGTCGTTTCTGTGACCACCGATGTTGACCAGGAAGAGGTGGCCCGCATCATGGAGCGTTACGACCTTGTGACGTTACCGGTTATCGACTTTGAAGGCTGCTTGGTCGGTAGAATTACGATTGACGACATCGTCGACGTTATTCGTGAAGAAGCGGAAGAAGACATCCAGCGCATGTCTGGGGTCGCTGGGGGCGAAGAGCATACAGACTCGGTTCTTCAAATTGTTCGGGGTCGTCTACCTTGGCTATTAGCCGGACTATTTGGGGCAACACTTGCTGCAGTTGTTATTCTGTTTTTTCACGAATCATTGGCCACTGCCGCAATTTTGGCTGGATTTATCCCAATTGTGATGGCCACTGCTGGAAATGCGGGTATTCAAAGCTCCGCGATCGCGGTGCAAGGGTTAGCCTCTGGAGATATATGGGCAACCGACTTTAAGAAACGTTTAGCCAAAGAAGTTTACGTTGCGATTGTAAACGGGATGGCGGTTGCGACTTTTTTGGGTATCGCAATTATCATTTATGGACAGTTTTCTTCTGTCGAAAACCCGTTGCAACTTGCCTACACGGCTGCATTGGCCTTGCTTTTTGTGATTATTTTAGCGACAACAGTAGGCGCTACTATTCCATTGTTGCTTGATAAACTGGGTATCGATCCCGCGTTAGCTACCGGGCCGTTCATCACGACTAGCAACGACATCCTAGGGATCCTAATCTTCTTTCTGCTAGCCAACCTGCTCTATCTCTAGCCGCATTGAGATCGCCCAGACTATCGCCATCGCCCTAAAAAGCTTAGCTGTTTGCTGGGGCAGGCATTTCAACTTCTTGCAAGCCGCGCGCATCGTTGTATTTCGAAGGGCATTTGACCGAAATGTTGT
>JAURGV010000289.1 GCA_030833605.1 Rhodothermales bacterium | reverse complement strand
TTTTCTCGAAAATATCAATGCCTTCCATGTCTGGCGTACAGATCAGGGCGGTAATTTTGTCCTTGCCGTCCATTTTCTGTTTGGCCATCACGGTGAACATGCCGCTTAAAGCACCCGATGTGCTCCATTTTTTCTCTCCATTTAGAATGAAGTGCGTTCCATCCTCGCTTAACTCACAGCGTGTTTCTTGACCTGCTGCATCGGAACCAACCTGAGGTTCTGACAAACAAAAGGCAGACAAATATTCGCGGGCGACTTTAGGCAAATAGGTTTTTTTCTGCTCTTCATTACCGAACAGCATAATGGCTTTACAACCGATAGACTGATGGGCCGAAACCATTACGGAAGTTGATCCACAATGCGCCCCAATCATCGATAGAACCCGATTGTAACTGCTAATGCCTAGTCCTAAACCACCGTATTCCACGGGAACGGTCATTCCCATCACGCCCAAATCAAATAACTTTTGGATGGCCCATTCTGGAATGTATTGCTTCTGATCTATCTCAATGGATGGATGTTCTGTCCGTAAATAGACGTCCAGCTTTTCGAGTAGGTTGTCGCATTTTTCGCGTTCTTCCTTCGATTCAACTGGATATGGAAACACCAAGTCGTTTCTGAATCGACCCCAAAACATGTTCTTTGCAAAGCCCATGGTGGTCGGCTCTGGTCCCATCATGATTTCAACATCGGCGATCATTTTGCGATCTTGTTCCGATACATTCTTGAGTTTTAATTCGCTGATGGACATGGTGCGTTTCGATTTAATGCAAGCTTTAGGAAGGCGTTAAGAGGGCCTAATGTCCCCTGTTTATGGTGTTTTGGCGAACCGGTTCCGTCGCCCGTAGGGCTAAAACCCGTCTTAGGATAACAGTGTTAACCTAGATATGCAATCCACCCCATTTCATTGCTATATTGAAGCCCATTCGAGCCCTTTTTACTCGTCGTTTAAAAAATCGTGAATGTTACTTTTTTAGAAAAACTAAGCGGACTTCGTGCCCAGAAATCGTCAGTCCTGTGTGTTGGGTTGGATCCGGATCCAGAAAAGATGCCCGTTCACCTACTGAAAAAGTATTCCGTTTCAGAAGCGGTTCGCGTTTTTTGCGAGCAAATTATTGCTACTACTTCCCCTTTCGCCGTCGCGTATAAAATCAATTTTGCCTTTTTTGAAGCGCTGGGCGATGAAGGTACCCAAGTGATGCGGTCGGTTCTAAAATCGATCCCTGACGAAATATTGACTATCGCCGATGCCAAAAGGGGCGATATCGGTAATTCGGCATCGTTTTATGCGAAATCGGTATTTGAAGACCTTGAATTCTACAGCGTCACGGTAAGTCCGTACATGGGCAAAGATTCATTGCTCCCGTTTCTGAATTATCCGAAAACGTGCACATTTGCCTTGGCGAGAACGTCAAACGCAGGCGGAAATGATTTTCAGCTGCTAGACGTCGGAGGGGAACCCTTGTATGTCAACGTGGCGAAAAAAGTAGCCTCCTGGGCTGCCACGACTCCTGGAACGGCAGGTCTGGTGGTTGGTGCGACAGATGTAAAGAGCATGGCTAACCTGCGCAAAATGCTCCCAGAAGTGCCTTTTTTGATTCCCGGTGTAGGCTCACAAGGCGGCTCGGCATCAGAAGTCATGTCCGCTTCCGGCTCGGGACCGGTTCTAATTAATAGCAGCCGGTCCATCCTGTTTGCCTCCGCTGGTCAAGATTTTGCCCAAAAAGCAGCTGAAATTGCTCAAATAACGCAAGAGGAGTTGGGAAAATGATCATCCGGTTGGTCCAATTGGACATTATACCTTCCAAAATCGATGATTTTGTACAAATTTTTGAGCATGCCAAACCATCCATACTGAAATCGGCTGGCTGCTACGAAGTCCGGTTGATTCAAGACGCCGATGATCCCTCTAAGATGGGCACATTGAGCCGGTGGGAATCCATTGATTCCCTAAATGCCTATCGGGATACCGATTTCTTTAAAGAGACGTGGGCAGCCTCCAAGCGGCTATTTCAAGGCCGAGCTGTTGCGACCAGCTATACGCTTGTTGAGTAACGTGACCGCTCGCTTAAAACGAAACGTTTAAGCCTAGTCGCCCACTTCGACCCGCCGATGGCAGCCCGAGTTGAGGTAACGTAAGTGCGTCAAATACGTTGTCTGCGCCCAAATATCCCTCTACGTACATACCAGATTTAGCAAAAAACATCCCGTAGGACGCCCTTACATTCACTTCCGTTGAAGTGGGTAGTGCGATATGGCTGTTGTCTAAACCAAGTCCATACGCTCGACCGGTAAACACGATAGTAGACCGAATCCGTAGCTCCCGCGATACATCATATTCCACGTTCGCGGTAATCAGCGCTTCCGGTTTTTCAATTAATTTCGACTTCCCTTTTTCTAGCACCGAAACAGGACGCAAAACGGTCGCCGACCCATCCAACGTTAATCGTTCAGAAATGCGAACTAGTCCACTCGTCTCGACTCCTAAGACCCGCGAGCCATTCAAGTTTATTCGTTTTCGTTTCCGCACACCGTCGACGGTGATATTGGTTTGATCGATCGTGTTGATGGTTCGCTGAACGAATGAGGTCACTTGAAGCGCAAACCGTTCATTGTTGAAGTTCAGACCCGCTTCTGCAAGCCACGTGCGTTCGCTTTTAAGGGCCTCGTTGAGAACAAATCGATCAAGCGCGACCCCATAAAGTTCTCTTAATGTCGGAAAACGTGGCTTACTACCACCGTTCACAAGCAAGCGCCACCTTTTACCAAGCGTCACATCGCTTTCCATAGAGAAACTCCATTCTTGAAACGAAGGATGAGAGG
>JAURGV010000288.1 GCA_030833605.1 Rhodothermales bacterium | reverse complement strand
AAATCAGACAAACCGATCGTTTTGCTTCCAAATTCCTTTACTTCGAGGATAGATGTTCGCCCAATCAGGTCTTCTAATTGCTCAACGGGCAACGCAAACGAAGGGTGTTCTGGCAAAAACAGCTTTCTCGATAGGGCTTCAGAGGCTTGCGTGCCCGTATCAAACTTTTGTCGTTGAATTTGAGCAAGAAATCGGTTGCGGAGCAGATCAAATTCTTCTTGTGAATAGGCCGGAATGCACAATTGCTCATTGATCAGCTCCAGCACCGTGAATAGATCCTGTTTCAAACATTTGGCTTCAAAGCGCACATAGTCGCCAGCAGATGAAAACTGAACAGAAGCCCCGCAATCCTCCAGAATGGTTGAGACTTCTATTTTGGACCGTTTTTCGGTGCCTTTGTCCAACAACCCCACTAAAACATCTTGGACCAACTCCTCTCCTTCCGCAAAATTAGGCATGGTTCGAAATGAACCTTTTACGCTAACCACTGAGTCAATTTGCCAAGGTAAAATGAGGGAGGTGCCCAAGGAGGACTTGGACAAGGACAGTCGATCTGAAAGCATAAATCTGGATTGTATAGAAAATCTCTAGGCTCTATATCGAACGGCTAAGCCCATTCAAGGATCGAATTCGATACCAAAGCCTCAATAATTCTTTGATGAACCTGGGCCGGTGAACCTACGCCAGATACTTTGGCGAGTAAGCCTCTCTCTTCATAATACGCCTCAATTGGCGCCGTAACCGTTTTATAAACGGCGAGTCTTTCTGTAACACTTTCCGGCCGATCATCCAATCGCTGAACAATGAGGTGGGGCGGAATATGGGAAGGGGGCGGATTGTGCACGATATGAAAGGGTTCACACGTCAACTTATGAATCCGACGGCCAGAAAGGCGCTCAATCGTTTCCTCCTCCGGAACAGAAAGACTGATGACCTTGCGAAGTGGCGCTTTATGCGCATCTAAAAAATTCGTTAGCCATTCAGCTTGTGGAATGGTTCTAGGAAAACCGTCTAGAATGAATTGATCAAATTCGAACTGGGCTATTTTTTCAGTAAATAGATCTTCGACAATCGAATCGGGGACCAACCCCCCATCGTGGATGAAACTGGCCAATTTCGGACCCAGCGGGCCTTCGTTTCTAATTTCAGAACGAACCAAGTTTCCCGTTGACAACGTGCGTACGCCGTACTTTTCAAACAGGTAAGTAGCCTGAGTTCCTTTTCCCGCACCAGGGGGGCCAAATAAAGCGATTCTCATAACGATTGCGGGACGTTCCCGATTTACTAATTCCTACAGCTAAGTTAATTCATCACTCTCTGAAAACCATGAGCCTGGGCTGGATCATTTGTACCATTTCAATCCTTTTTGTCCAATATCCTTCCGATATTGCATACCATCAAAACATAGTTTCGAAACACCGGAATAAACTTTTCCTAATGCGTTCTCAAGCGTATCTGAGACTGCATTAACAGCAAGAACCCTTCCTCCATTCGAAATCGTATCTCCGTTCTCCGAAATTTTTGTCCCTGCATGAAAAACGGTTACGTCAGCGGTCGCGTTCGCCTTTTCAAACTGATCTAAGCCCGCTATCACCTTTCCCTTTTCATAGGCTCCAGGATATCCCTCCGAAGCGAGGACTACACACGCTGAAAAGCCCGATCGATTGGTCACAACCACTTGATGAAGCGTCTCATTGGCAACGGCTTCAAACAATTCCACCGCATCCGATTCCAATAAAGGTAAAATAACTTGTGTCTCAGGGTCGCCTAGACGACAATTGTACTCGACTACTTTAGGGCCTTCTTTCGTGATCATCAATCCGACATAGAGAATGCCTTGAAAAGGGCATCCGTCCTGCTTCATGCCTTCCAAAGTGGGTTCAATGATTTCACGCTGCACCCGCTGATCAAGCACCTCGGAATAGATGGGAGCCGGGGCATACGCACCCATTCCACCGGTATTAGGGCCTGTATCTCCTTCGCCAATTCGTTTATGGTCCTGGGCCGGAGCCAATTGGACATACGTGTTACCGTCTGTAAAAACGAAAACACTTACCTCTTCTCCTTCCATGAAGGATTCGATGACGACTTGGTCGGCAGCATCGCCAAGTGTGCGATGAGCCATCAGGTCGGTAAGCGCCGCTTCGGCTTCTTCGAGTGTGGCACAAACGATGGCGCCCTTCCCAGCCGCCAATCCACTGGCTTTTACGACAATCGGTGCACCTTCAGATCGAGCAAAACCAAGTGCTTCTTGCAGTTGATCTGATGTGAAGGTTCGAAAGGCCGCCGTGGGGATATCATAATTGGCCATGAAAGCCTTAGAAAACGCTTTGCTCCCTTCCAGCCTTGCTGCTAAAGCCGACGGTCCGACCACGGGGATGTCGCGCTCGCGCAAATAATCGGCAAGGCCTTCAACCAGGGGTTGCTCCGGACCGATGATTACCAAATCAACATCCGACTCCAAAACAAAAGCCAAAATGGCAAAATGGTCGCTCACGTCTAAGGATACATTCTTCCCAAGAGCGGCCGTCCCTCCGTTTCCTGGAGCAATAAAAAGGCGGGGATTTGAAGGACTTTTACTCAAGCTCCATGCTATAGCATGCTCCCTTCCTCCACTACCAATCACTAAAATCGTCATAAAAAGAGCGTTTTATACGTAAAATGGGTTTACGCTGGGTTTTTCGATACCCAAATAAATGTTTTTGTATCGAACGTAATTAGCAGCGTAATACGCAATACTGTCAATTTCCTTTTGATTGAGAGGACGAACCACTTTTCCTGGGGACCCGAGTACCATGGAGTACGGCGGAATTTTCACGCCACTGGTAACGAGGGCTCCCGCTCCAATAATGCTAAA
>JAURGV010000287.1 GCA_030833605.1 Rhodothermales bacterium | reverse complement strand
ACTCGAGGCGCCCTTTAACCCAGCGAGAGCCTTTTCAAAGTCGTCGACTTCGATGTGGCCCTGTGAGGTCGGTGCAACCCACGTTGTTTGTTCGGTTGTGAATCGGTTCTTGATGGACTCACGAACAGATTCGTGTTCAATGCGATTGCTAATCACATGAGGGTGGCCTTGTACAAATACCGAATTGTTGGATTCGGTACCTCCCGATGTGAACAGAATACTTGGCCCAGGTACCCCCAAAATATCTGCAATCGTTATCCGACATTTTTCAACGACATGCTTTGTTTTTCGACCCAGGGCATAAACAGACGAAGGATTTCCATAATGTGCCGTCAAAAAGGGCATCATCGCGTCCAGCACTTCCGGTTGGAGTGGTGTGGTCGCTGCGTAATCCAGATATATAGGAGTGTGGGTCATTAAACAATTCGATTTCGTCGTGCGTTCAACCAAACGCTAAAGCATCGTCCCTGATCCTTTCCTACTTTAGCGATATTACAAGTCGCATTGTCGACTGACTTTTTCAGCAAACAGAATTCCTGTCCCGAAATGGATAAACTTGTTGTACGAGGTGGTAAACCACTGACTGGTGAATTGCACGTTAGTGGCTCGAAAAATACCGCATTGCCACTAATGGCGATTGGCTTATTGACTGATGGGCCAGTTACCATTAACCATATTCCGGACTTAAAGGATATTTCGACCTTTAGAAAAGTGATCGAAGTAACCGGTACTACGGTAACCGGTTCGCCGTCAGACCACAAGCTGATCATTAATGCAGCCGGTTTGAATAAGCCTGAAGCGCCTTACGAATTGGTAAAGCGCATGAGAGCCTCTTTTTATATGCTGGGCGCATTGTTAGGGAAAACAGGTCAAGCCAAGGTCTCTCTTCCGGGAGGTTGTGCCTGGGGACCTCGTCCGGTTGACCTTCATATTGAAGGCCTTAAAGCGATCGGTGCTGAAGTTGAATTGGATCGCGGATATGTTATTGCAAAAGCCACAGGAGGTCGCTTGCGAGGGGGACGCGTTCGTTTTGAGCCCTCTTCAGTAGGTGCCACCATCAACGTGCTACTCGGTGCCGTGTTGGCGAAAGGCGAATCCATTCTAGAAAATGCCGCGATTGAGCCTGATGTCATTGAGTGCTGCTTAATGCTTCAAGCAATGGGTGCCAAAATTGGTGGAATTGGCACACGAACCTTGCTGGTACAGGGCGTGGACGCTCTTCAGCCGGTTACGTATACCAACTGCCCGGACCGCATTGAGTTAGGCACATTTATGATCGCGGCAGCCCTATCAGGCATTCCGGGAAAGCCCGTGGCCATTCACCATGCCAACCCAGACCATTTAGGAGCTTCGTTTTTAGAATCCTTTGAACGAACGGGTGCAGGTATCGACATCCAAGGAAGTACCATTTACGTGACAGCTCCAGAAGAATTACGTCCCGTGAGCATCCGCACCGACGTGTATCCAGGTTTCCCGACAGACCTGCAGGCACAGTGGACCGTTTTGTTAGCGAAAGCGGCTGGCAACTCCAAAGTGCACGAAACCATCTATCCGGATCGTTTTAAGCATATTCCTGAATTACATCGCATGGGTGTGAACGCTATTGTTGTAGGAGATGAGGTGGTTATTGAAGGCGGAAAACCCATTCAGGGAACGTCTGTGATGAGCACTGATCTTCGGGCAAGCGTTTCCCTCGTACTAGCCGGTATGATCGCGGAAGGCGAAACCCATGTGCTGCGCGTGTACCATCTTGATCGAGGCTATGAACGGGTCGAAGAGAAATTAGCGGCGGCGGGTATCGATATTGAACGCGTCAGTTATGACGAATGGGCTGATCCAGACTAGTTCAGACCGTGGGAACGTCTCAAATATTTAACGTCTAAAACCGCGCCATGAGCTGAACGCGGCCGGTGTGAATCGTCTTCCCTACCGATGGACGACGACCATCGTACCCAAATGTGGCCGTTACGACTTCGGTTAATCGGGCATCAAAAGATAAACCCCATAACCACGATTGTCCTGGGCCACGACCGTCGGTAAGTTCGTAGGTTTGCAAACCCCGCGAAGGTCCATCTACGCTGAACGAAGATCGTTCTAAGTGAATGCGGGAGGACCACTTATTCGCCGTTCGCAACTGAATTTGAACTGGAATTTTAACGGCTTTCACCTTCGTATTTAGCGTTTTTTCCCGTTTTTGCGCGATTTCGACCGAGGTGCGTATCTGCCAATTGGGTTTGGGTCGGAATAATACAGTGGGCGAAAGTTGATGTGCGTCAATGGAGAAGGTACGAGAAGCAAATGAGCCTCTAGATTGGTGTCTAGAAGATTCCCATCCCATTTCAACCGACCATTTTACAGAAGGACGGTATCTACCCTCCGTACCATACGTTGAGATTTCAGACGATTGTGGCCCAGCAGCGAGATCCGCGAACGTGCGCACTTCGGAAAAGGACACGTCCAGATCAAACCGATCGTTACCGGGCATTAAAAAGAGCTGCTGGGCCACTCGTATTCTACCATTTAACGATTGATTTGGGCTTCTAAAAGTCCCCAGTTGTACTAAGTAAACATGAAGCTTGCTCGGATCACGCGTTCTTTCCACAACTTCAACAACGGATGCTAACCCTATGCGCCCCAGACGATTAGACTCTTTGTCGCCGGATCGATTGAATCGCAAGGAAGCCGTCAATGCCGTTATGGACTCCAAAGAATCAGTTGGGAAATAGGTTAGGGCATATTCCCCTTCCCCAGGTGTGGTTTCGGGAATAAACTCGTCGAGTTGGATTAGCCCATCGGCGTTAATGTCTTGCCAAACGTACGTACCTCTCTCCTGCCCCGTGCGGATATAAATTTCTTGCATGCGAGCGGATT
>JAURGV010000286.1 GCA_030833605.1 Rhodothermales bacterium | reverse complement strand
AACTGGCTGGCGAAAACCACGCTCGTCAAACGGGACTCAACAAGTGGGCCATTGTGCGTACTGTTTTAGTGTACGGCTCGGCTGAAAACTTAGGTCGCTCTAATTTTGTGTTGTGGGTCCGCGATAATCTAACGGCGGGTAAGAAGATCTCTGTCGTAACCGATCAATGGCGCACACCGACCTATGCCCCGGATCTAGCTAACGGCATTGAATCCATCGTCCGATATGGAAAATCAGGGGTTTTCCATATTTCCGGGAGAGATTATTTAACCGTTTATGATTTTGCCGTTCGCATAGCACGCGTTTTGAAGCTGGACGAGTCATTGATTCATCCAACCGATGGCTCCAAGTTTCAACAAAAAGCAAAACGGCCGGCAAAGTCTGGCTTTATCATACTCAAAGCAGAAAGCGAATTGGGATTTTCTCCGACTTCCATTGAGCATTCTGTTTTAGACATGATCGATGCTTTGGATCGCTCCAATTCCTAGATGAATCACACGATTTTCTAGATTTGACATCGTCCCCTTTCTTCGATCGTCGTACTTTATGTCCTCACCAATAGAAACTGCACATGCTCGATATTCAATTCATCCGAGAAAACCCAGTCAAAGTTAAAAACGCAATTCTCAACAAGGCCACGGGGTCCGTGGACCAGGTTGACCAAGTGTTGGCAAGCGACGACGTGTGGAGACGGATTACCACCGAGTTGCAGGAGATCCAAACGGCAGCAAATGCGGAAGCCAAGAAAATCGGCGACCTCATGAAATCCGGCAATAAGAGTGAAGCACAAGCAGCTATTGCGGAAAGTGCCCGTTTAAAAGGCACCTTAAAAGATCTTGAGGAGCGTCAACGAGCAGCAGCCACGGCGCTTGAAACGTTGTTACTGGAAATACCGAACGTTCCTCACGAATCCGTCCCCATCGGTAAAACCCCGGACGACAACGTTGTAGCGTTCGAACACGGCGTTCCTCCTACCTTTTCTTTCGACCCTAAGCCACACTGGGACCTCCTAGACCTACACGATTTGGCTGATTTTGACCGTGGCTCAAAGGTATCGGGTGCCGGTTTTCCCTTTTACAAAGGTGCTGGAGCACGTTTCCAAAGAGCACTGATCAATTTCTTTTTGGATGAAGGCGTGGATGCGGGTTACAAAGAGATGGGTGCCCCGCTGGTCGTGAACGAAGACTCTGCGCGTGGAACAGGTCAGTTACCCGACAAAGAGGACTTGATGTACGAAGCGGTTCGCGATGGGCTTTATTTGATCCCAACGGCCGAAGTGCCGGTCACGAACTACCACCGGGACGAAATTATCGCTGAAAACGACCTTCCGATTAAGTATTGCGCCTATACGCCTTGTTTTAGGCGAGAAGCAGGATCGTACGGGAAAGACGTTCGCGGACTAAATCGCTTGCACCAGTTTGACAAAATTGAATTGGTTCACTTCGTCCATCCCGATACCAGTTACGAAGCTCTCGAGGATCTTAGAAGTCACGCTGAATCCTTGCTCCAGAAGCTCAAACTACCGTACAGAAGGCTCTCCATGTGTACGGGCGACATGGGATTTACACAAGCAAAGAAATACGACTTAGAAGTTTGGAGCGCCGGCCAAAAACGTTGGCTAGAAGTCTCCTCGATTTCGAACTTTGAAACCTTTCAAGCTCGACGGATGAAAATCCGATACCGGCCAAACGGCGAAGGCAAACCTCAAATCCTACATACCCTGAACGGTAGCGGTCTGGCTCTGCCTCGCATTGTAGCGGCCTTGCTTGAAAACTATCAACTGGAAGACGGCTCTATCCAAATACCTGACGTGTTACGGTCCTACTTTGGATCCGACAAAATCGGCAAATAAGTCGCTTTCCGAGTCGTTTTAGGCTTTTTTACGATTCCATTTCTGCAAATTCTTCAACAACAGCCTGTTCTATCGAAAGCGGTGCTTTAGCGCCTGCTTTCGAATCACCAGGGAATTGTTGAATATGATCCTTTTGAATGGTTTTCCCCGTTCCTTTCGAAGACGGTGAACTTTCGTGGATATAAAAACGATCGTTTGGAAGCGTGTCATTAAACGCCTTGGCAACCGCTGCTGCTTTCCGCATGCTTACGTCAGCATTGTGTCGTAGGGCAGCTAATTCGTTCTTAATCCGCAGTTCAAGCAAATCGAAAGCGTGTTCAAACAACACAAAGTCGGTTTCTACCTGGCTGTCTTTTACCGAAAGCTGATGCTCTATCCGAGATAACATGGCCGACATCGCGAATAAAAACGTCGCGCTGTCTGCTAGCCGAGCCTGAACGGCCTGACGCACTACAATCTGCTCTTCGTTCCATTTTGAAGCCATTTTAAACATGTGCGCGTGTTGCTGAACCAGCTTAGAAACACGACTACCGTGTTCTTTAAGGGCTGGATTCGAGGTGCCAACAACCGGCGCTGAGGGTACATAGCCCAAGAACAACTCAACAGCTAAAGGAACGGCACGGCGTAAGATCTTGGGGCTTATGAGGTTAGGGGAAATGCGTTTTACGTTTTGGAAAAACGATTCATCCGACTCCCAGGTCATCGCTTGTTGGATGCCCATCATCTGTTCAGCCAATTGCTTTCCGCCATAGCCAAAAATGAAAGGCTGCATCACTTCATTGGAGCCTTCGACAATGCGATGAATCCTGTTATCACGCCACAATCTTTCCAGTTCATTCTCGGTGACGTAGCCCTCTCCTCCCATGATTTCCATGGCATCATCAATAACTTCCCAGCCAATCTGCGAACAAAACACCTTGGTCATCGCGGTCTCAACCATGATATCTTTGTCGCCGCGATCCAACATGCCGGTCATCATATATAACAACGAGTCCATCGCGTAGCCGTAGGCATACATCCGCGCAATTCGCTGTTGGACCA
>JAURGV010000285.1 GCA_030833605.1 Rhodothermales bacterium | reverse complement strand
TGGTGATTCCAAAATGAGTTCCGGCGCTGGTAATGTTACCGTTTATTTGAAAGAGTCGGTTGGAGCTAATGTTGATGGGAAAGCGTCGCTTGGCAACGCCAAAACGGACTACGATTTGTCCGTCAAAGGTAAGTTTATGTCCAAATCCTTTGAAGGGCGCGTAAATGGAGGAGGCCCTAATCTCACGCTAAACAGCGGTGTGGGCAACGTTTCGCTGACAAAGCTCTAAAAAAATTAGGTTTCACGTGGAGTTTCAAGAGCGGGCGCGACTATGTCGCGCCCGCTCTTGCTCTGTTAAATCACATCTATTACCTTAACAGTGTTAACTTAATCGTGGAATCATGCCAAGCGAAACTGCAGGTGGGTTGCAACGGATCATTCTTGATACGGCTCGCCAATTATTAACAGACGTAGGATATGCCCAGCTTTCCATGCGAAAGATTGCGCAAAAAATAGGTTATAGTGCCACCTCTATTTATCTCTACTATAGCAACAAGGACGAACTGGTCCATGCGCTGATTGATGAAGGCGTAGATCTCTTGTACGCTGATTTACACGAGGCCAACCGTTCCCATGCTGATCCTTCCTTGCGACTACGTGCGATGTGCCTGGCGTACATACAATTTGGGCTGAATCATCCGGAATATTACGAAATAATGTATGTACTGCATCCAGAATACATTAAACGATATCCGGCAGAAAAGTATCGAAAAGCACGTCGGAACTTAGAATTATTGGCTTCCGCTGTTGAAGACGGAATCCAGATGGAGCATTTTGAAGCCTGTGAGGCCACGGTAGGTGCCAATCTAATCTGGACACAGCTACACGGCGTGGTAACCCTATTAAATTCTGAACGAGTGGATAAACGCATTCCGGCTGAAACGTTGATCCATTCCGCATGTAAGCACATTTTGAGGTCGTTTTTAAAAACACCTCAACATAAGGAGGTGTGACGCGGTGAACGAAAGGGTAAACATAGCGAAAAACGTAGGAAAGCAGTCTTGGATGGGTAGAACATTACCATCGTTGCTTTACCATGCTAAAGCTGTGCACCCCAACGCTATCGCGCTTTCTCAATGGGAAAACGAAGCCTGGAAGCCATTTTCGTCAGATAGTTTTGTAGATACTAGCGAAGAAGTAGCGCTCGGGCTTTTGGAATTGGGGCTATTACCCGGGGAACGCGTCGCCCTGTATATGGAAAGTGACGCGTATTACTGCTTAGCAGACATGGCGTGCCTCATCGCAGGATTAGTCGACGTCCCCATTTATTTGACCCATTCATCGGAAAACATCGCTTATGTTTTGGGTCATGCCGACGCACATGCCATTTTTGTGTCTAATGTCGGCCAAATTAAGGATCTCCGTGCCGCCATCGGCCCCGACGCGTTGGTGCACACCATTATCTCCATCGATTCGAATGGGCTGGATGGTTTTACCGAAGTGCCAGATGGCATAACGCTAAAGTCGTTGGAGTCCGTTAGGTCGATAGGGAAGGAAAAACTGAAGCTTCAACCCGATGCGGGTCGGGAGCTTTCCGACAAGCTGGATCCAAGCGATCTCGCTACGATCATTTACACGAGTGGCACTACAGGGTTACCTAAAGGGGTCATGCTGACCCACGAGAACATCAGTTCCAATGCCTTGATGGCTTATGCGGGCATGACGGGGTATCGCATGGGTGAAGGAGGAGAAGTCATGCTATCTTTCCTCCCGCTAACCCACGTTTTTGCCAGAACTCTTTATTACGGCGCGTTGGCCTACGGGACCAGTATTTACTTTTCACACCCCGACCGGCTCGTTGACGATTTATCGAGTGTAAAGCCCACCATATTACCTACCGTTCCCAGGGTGCTTGAAAAAGTATATGCTCGAATAATTGCTCGAACGGGGTCGATGACGGGCATCTCTGGCAAAATTGCGCAGTGGGGATTGTCGAAAGCGCAAGCAGGCACGTCCAAAGGAAGTGGCATTTTGCAGACCGCCGCCGATTCCCTGGTCTACAAAAAATGGCGTGCCATTTTAGGGGGCAATATGCGATGGGTTATAAGTGGAGGTGCGGCCCTTAATCGAGAAATTGCCACGGTGTTTGAGAACGCAAAGATCGTAATCCTGCAGGGATATGGTCTTACAGAAACCAGCCCCGTTATTTCGTTTAATAGACCAGATGCTAACCGATTAGGCACGGTCGGGAAGCCGTTGGAAGCCGTACAAGTGATCATTGCGGAGGACGGTGAGATTCTGACGAAAGGTCCTCACATTATGGCTGGATATTTCAAAGCGGATGAAAAAACGGCCGAAGTTATCGATGCAGACGGGTGGTTTCATACCGGAGACATTGGTGAGTTAAGTGAAGATGGTTTTTTAACCATTACGGATCGAAAGAAAGATCTCTTCAAGCTCTCTACCGGCAAATACGTGATGCCGCAGCCCTTGGAAAATGCGCTGGCATCAGAGCCCATTATTGACCAAGCAGTCGTTATTG
Source organism: Rhodothermales bacterium (assembly GCA_030833605.1). Lineage (GTDB taxonomy): Bacteria > Bacteroidota > Rhodothermia > Rhodothermales > UBA10348 > UBA10348. The sequence continues at coordinate 415 of JAURGV010000285.1, read as the reverse complement.
GAGACGGTCACAAGTTTGCAGCGGCTTTGATTTTCCCCAATCCCGAGCATTTGAAATTATTGGCTGCCACCTTAAGACTACCTAATTCGAATTCATTCGAACAAATGATTGGTAGTGCAGCCGTGGTGTCCCACATCGACAAGCTGGTTCAAAAAGCAAACGAACACATTCCGCATTGGTCCACAATAAAACGATTTGTACTCATTCCGGGGGAGCTGACCGTCGAAAATGCGTTGTTAACCCCCACAATGAAGGTCAAACGTGCTGCGGTTAAGGCTCGATATGCCGCTGAGATTGCCGCCTTATACGCAGACGAGAACCAGGAAGACGTCTCTGATACATCCCTATGATTGATCCCCTACATACTCCCGTTGTTTTTAGAAAAGTGGCCGTTTTGGGCGCCGGCACCATGGGT
>JAURGV010000284.1 GCA_030833605.1 Rhodothermales bacterium | reverse complement strand
CCAATCCTGAAATATTTTGGTGTTTGTACACCATGGAATTCCACCAGCGCTGGCTAACGTTGCGCTTTAGCTCAACCCCTAAAGGTCCATAGTCGTAAGTCGCTGACAATCCACCATACACTTCAGAGCTCTGGAAAATGAAGCCTCTGCGCTTGGAAAGGGATACAATCTTTTCAAATAAATCAGACATTCAATAATCGGACGTTTGGTGGATCAGTTATCAGAATTCTAGGATGCAAGAATTCCAAGGTGCAAATTTAAGCAAGTTAATTGAGTTTATCGGCTTCTTGAATTGAAGATCTCGATGAAAGTGGCGCTGAGCGCCTCCAGCTAACACCGCCAGCTAGGCCCACTCACCCCACACGATGGAGCCCCATCCTCTCTCCAACCTCCCCAACTTCGCCCCACTATCGGACTAAGGGATCAAGCCTCGCTCCACTATCGGACTAAGGGATTAAGCCTCGCTCCGCCAACGATGTAAACGAGTCACCTGCTATTATTACGTGATCACGCAGTGGAATACCCAATAGCTGTCCGGCTCCGGCTAGTTGCTTGGTCACGGTTAGGTCTTCCCTACTGGGTTCGGGATTCCCTGATGGGTGATTATGCAGACAAATGACGGCGGCAGCGTGTTCCAAAATAGCCCTTCTGAACACCAATCGGGGCTCCACAATGCTTGATGAAAGTCCGCCTTCACTCGCCGTAAAGTCAGAAATACGTGTGTGAGCCGTGTTTAACAGCACCACTTTAAACACTTCCCGTTTCAAATCCCGCAAAATGGGACCGTATTCTTGATAAACGTCGTTGGGGGAGCGAAATGAGGTCGTCGCCTCTCGCGGCATCCGCGAGAGGCGACGACCCAACTCAAACGATGCGGCTAGGCGTGCACTTTTTGCGGGCCCTATTCCTTCGTGACCGGTATAATCCCACATGTCCCTAGATGCCAACTCACGCAGCGACCCAAAAGAATCTAGCATTTCGCGGGCAAGCTCAGCCGCTGTCTTGGATTTCCCTTCCGAATGGGTCCCCGTCGAAATAATCAACGCCAATAACTCGATGTCCGACAAGGCATGGCTGCCATGCGTAAACAATCGTTCCCGCGGCCAACCCCGTGCATCCTTTCCCATCTTCCCTCCTCAAGTCTTCTATTTACACAAAGACCCAAATCACAGAGGAAATAACCGATGGCCATGCAACAGAACTCCCTGAAACGGGAATCCCTACGAAAAAGGCACTTTTAAATCCAACCCAATACGATTTTTACCTGGACGGAATTAATTCATCCAACAATTGGGCATTCGTGGGGGCTTGTTGCATGTGACGAAGAAGCGCCAACATGGCATCTACCGAGCTCCGGCTATTCAAGGCTCGAAACAGGCGGTGGTGCTGATCGATGTAGTCGTCTCCAATGAGCAATTCCTCATTTCGGGTGCCCGACTTACGGAGATTTATTGCTGGATAAATTCGTTTATCAGCCAACTCGCGGTCCAAAACGATTTCGGAGTTGCCGGTACCTTTGAACTCTTCGAAAATCATTTCATCCATACGACTTCCGGTGTCAATCAGAGCCGTTGCGATCAAGGTCAATGACCCGCCTCCCTCAATATTGCGAGCAGCACCAAATATCTTGCGCGGAATTTGCATCGCCCTTGAATCAAGTCCACCCGACATCGTACGGCCTGATCCCGCCGAATAAATATTGAAATTCCTTCCTAATCGGGTCAAGGAATCGAGCAACATCACTACATCTTTGCCTTGCTCAACGAGTCGTTTTGCATATTCAATGGAAAGCTGAGATACACGAACATGGTTTTCTTCATCCCGATCGTTTGATGAAGCAAACAACGTCGCCGAAGTCGAGCGGCGAAAATCAGTTACTTCTTCCGGGCGTTCGTCTACCAGAAGCGCAACCAGCGCAATATCGGGGTGATTGAGGGTAATCGCGCTAGCAATTTCTTTTAACAAGTAGGTTTTGCCCGTCCGAGGGGGAGCAACGATCAACGCCCTTTGACCTTTACCAATCGGTGCGGTCAAGTCGACAATTCGGGTCGTATAGTTTAAGGGAGAGGTTACCAGATTAAGTTTTTCATCCGGATAAATAGTTTTTCCTTCCTCAAAATCGCGTGTTCTGGTCCATGCTTCTACCGTATCGCCCATTATTTTGTCGATTTGATAGACTTGTAAGTCACCCTTACGCCCGGGTCGTAGCGTTCCTTCCAACAACACGCCATCCCGCAAATGATTTCTTTTGATCAACGACGGCGAAACGTATGCGTCTTTGTCCCCCTTGGGAATATCATGGCGGAAATCTCGAATAAATCCGAATTTTTTATCGCCGATCATTTCAAGGATTCCGCTAAATGGAATAGTACGCATAAGAAAAACTGTTGGAAGACAAACTATCTTGGAGGGGCTGAAAAACGTTCAGTATCTTTACGATATGTGACCGTCCCGATCGGGACTTGCAAACAACCAAGCATTATTATGACTTTGCCTTGGTTGGCATAGACACCTTAATATAGAGGGCAAACTGCCTCTTAACAACGCTTAGCACCTTTGGGAGTACGAAATTCAGATTCATTTACCGACCAATCCATTGAAGTTGGATCGGAAACGACCGTGGTACGCGTCTATGAAACGACACCTTTGGAGTCGAATCCTTCTGATTTGACGCTGCCCGAGCTCACGTTGGTCGTATTGCACGGTTGGGGAAGTTCAACGGCCCTTATGCAGCCTATTCCTTCCGAGTTGGGGACGAAATACCGGACGCTTTCCATCGATTTGCCCGGTCATGGCGCCTCCCCTCCTCCACCATCAGGTTGGGGCGTTCCTCAGCACGTGGAATTGGTTCGAGCCGTGCTTTCCATGAATCAAGTATCCTCTTTTGCGCTGATTGGCCACTCTAAT
>JAURGV010000283.1 GCA_030833605.1 Rhodothermales bacterium | reverse complement strand
GGATGGGACGCATTTATCCCATGCGCTTTCGCAAGTGATGGCATTTGCCACTCGAAATACCAGTGAGGGGACCATCCAGTTTAAATTGGAGACGTCCGACCGGCATGTAGTTTTCAGGGTCGCTGACTCGGGTAAAGGGTTTAGTCCAGCTTTCGTTGCGTCCATTTCTCAACCTTTAGACTTGTCGAATCTGTCCGACTTAAGTTCGAAGGACGAAACTGGATTAGGTTTGCGGGTCGCGAACGGATTGATTGAGGAAATGGGCGGGAAAATGGAAATTCAATCCACACTCAATAAAGGATCTGTCTGCACCATCTTGATTCCCGAATTTCTGAAAAATGGGGACTTTCCCAAAAATAGTGCGCCAAATCGCCCTGCTATTCTTCCTCAACAAGCACGCGAAACGCTTTCAGGTCAGGCAAATGACCACCCGTCAGGCCTTCCGATATCGGCATAGTTAAGTTACCGGTCTCGCAGTGAACTAAATGTTCGAATGGATCCTGCGCGAGGTCGAAATGCCCATCTAGATCATAAAAGTGAACGTTGGGATGGGAAGCTCCAAAGTGCAACGCGGCGGCAATCGAAAGGGCAGATTCATCCATACATCCCAGCATCGTGTGCATTTGGGCTTCCTGTGACGCTTGGTCAATGGCATGTGCGGCTTGCAACCCGCCCATTTTTTGAAGCTTAATATTGATGAGCCGAACCGAGTATAAGTCTCCAATTCTGCAGGTGTCATCCACCGTTTGAACCGCCTCATCGGCCATTACGGGGATGGAAGTGGCGCTCGCGGCTTGGCCCAGCAACGCCAAATCTCGTTTAGGGGTAGGCTGCTCGAGGTATTTCAGACCCAAGTCGCGAGCGCCCTTTTCAAAACGATCCACGTCCTTTAACGTGTACCCTTGATTGGCATCCAAAGCCAATTGGATGTGCGACCCGTACGTCTCACGAAGTTTCACCAGTCGTTTCAGATCCAGTACGACGTCGTGTCCCCCCTTAATTTTCAAGAACGTAAACCCCTCGCCAATCAGGCGCTCGGCACGTCTCATGGTGTCATCTAACGATGAAATCCCGATGGTAATGCTGGTCGTAACGGGTTTAACGTGATCGGGAGATGCTCCTAGCCACTGCACTAAAGGCGCCTCCGACGCGCTCGCCGACAAGTCGGCGAGCGCCATGTCCAGTGCGCAAGCCGCACTGGGGCAACGTTGTAGCCATTCTAGGCGCCATTCCGGTGCTTTCTGAAGCGCTTCTTCCACGTCCATCCCTTCCAATTGCCGAACAACTTTTTTAAGGGCTTCCAACGACGCTGAAGGCGATTCACCGGTTACTTCCTGAGCCGGAGCCGCGCATCCAATACCTGCAAGACCATGTCCAGTAACGAGTTGTAGAAAGTGATTGGTCGTGCTCGAAATGGTATCGTAGGCAATTTGATACGGAACCGTTAACGGGATTTCGATGGAAAAAAGATGGGCTTTCTTAATAATCACGATTAACGGGCGGATGAGTCGATAGGCAAACGGGTGCGAAGATGCGATTCAACAATCGAAATGAGCCGTGCACATCCTTCGTGCATCACATCCACAGCGGGAATTTTAAAATCGGCTTCAAAGGAAGAAGCGATTTGGGTAACCTGCTCCCTCGTCAATCCCTTGGGATTGATAGTAATAGCAGCCACCTTTCTATTGGATAACAATTCGAGGGCTTGCAGTTGGCGGCTCATAGGTGGCATAGGAAGGTGCTCAAAGCCATCAAAAGTTTTCCGCGCGGGCACGTCTTGTAAAATCAAAACGTCAGGTTTTACGGAAGCGACCAGTTCCAGCCCTCCGGGATACGCAGGATGCAATAAAGCCCCTTGCCCTTCCACTACCACCACGTCGGGTGCTGCCTCCTTCCATGCCTTTCGAACTACGTGTTCAATCTCACCCGCCACAAAATCGTTGACCAGCGAATCCAATCGAATACTAAAGCGGGCACCTTGCATCCAAGCGGTCTGACCGGTTCCAATCATTTCCGCCTTATAACCGGCTTGAAGTAGGGCATTTCTGAGCATCCAGGCGGTCGTTCTTTTCCCAGAAGCTGAATCCGTCCCCAAAACCAGAACCCGGACCGCTTGGACTTCGTCTACTTTTCCTTCGTAAAAATGCAGTGTAGACCGATGGGGCGGAATTCTTACATCAAACAGGTCTACTCCATTCTTAGCTGCTAGCGCAGCCATTTCGTCATCTTCACTTAAGAATACATGGAGACCGGAGTAAATGTCCAAACCATGGGAAATCGCTTGAAGAACGGCCGAACGTGCGTGCGAAGGCAGAACCCCACCATCGGTCGCAAGCCCCACTACAAAGGCTGGCCGCTGGGCCGAAGGGGATAGTTTGCTGAGCGCCTCTTCCAAAGAAGCCACAATGGGAATACCATTGGCCACACCGTCTAGAAACATCCCCGCATCTTGTCCGGCGTAAACAGGATCTACAACTACTTTAACGTCGAAACGCTCTGTGAAACGAATCAATCCATGGGCTGTTTTGCCGCGGGTTGAATCCATGCAGTGAGCGCAATACACAACGGCCTCGATGTGATTTCCAACCGCATCCAGATTCATGTTAAGCACCGCTTCTCATGGATCGTTGCTTGCGAACAATTGCGAAGGCGAGTTCGAGCGCTTGCTCTCCATTGAGCCGCGGGTCAACTTCACTTTGATAGGCCCTAGACAGGTCTTCCTCGGCGATTCCACCCGCTCCGCCCATGCATTCGGTTACGTTTTCGCCGGTTAATTCAAGGTGAACGCCACCCAAGGTTGAGTTTAGGGCGGCATGGATATCAAAAGCCTGTTCCAGTTCGGAAAGAATGTTGGTAAAACGTCTCGTCTTAACACCCTGGCCCACAATTTCAGTATTCCCATGCATCGGGTCGCACGTCCAGAGC
>JAURGV010000282.1 GCA_030833605.1 Rhodothermales bacterium | reverse complement strand
CACGTTGACGTCCAGCTGCCTAGCGGGCATTCGCGTGTAACCCGGATATCGCACGGTGACCGCGAATTCCTGAATCAAGGGACGCTCGACTAGACGAACCGAATACCAAGGACTGGTTACTTCTGGCGCGGAAATTCGGTAGCGGAAGGACTGTCTAATCTGGCTAAAGGTATATCCCAGCGTGCCCAGACTGTCGGCGGAGAGATTTACAAAACGAGAACGCAGTTCTCCATCAATAATTGATTCCAACACGGGGGTTTCGCTGGGGCGTTCCGCCCCGGTTACATCAACTGCTACGGTAACCGATTCGCCGATGATCACTTCGGCATCGCCTGGCGAAATCTGAAAGGCATAAGGCGCCGGCTTTTCGAACACCAATGTTGGCTGCAATACGCGCGTGGTAGCCGATAAAAAGCTTGTAGGGGCTGCAATTACGCATACTAAGAGGAGCAGGATGGGGGCGATGGCCCAGGTCGACGTCGTTTTTAGAATGCTCCAAGACGTCGCGTTTTCAAACGGAACAACCTTGAGCGGCTCTCCCAATCTCGCAACCGCTTGATCTACAAATTCATCAGAAGACGCACTATGGCGACCCTCAGAGAGTTGAAGAAAATTCAGCAAGGAATCTCCGACTTCTGGAAATTGACGACCGATAAATCGTGCCAAATAGGCATCGTTTCGGGAAGGAATGAGGCCCGTGTTCAGTAGAAGTGGCCAGATAACATAGACTCCAAATAGAGCAACCAGGATAGCCGCAGACACGATTAGCAAACCCCACCGAAAGGCCGGTTGGAACCAGAAAACCCCCTCCAAAACAGCTAGAAGTGCCCAAATAGCGGCGCCGCCGCCAAGCAGAATAAGAAGCCCTTTGGCTAAATGGACCTGAATTAATCTCTTGCGTGCGCCCTTAATTTTTGAGCGAATGAATGCTACGAGCTGAGCAGAAGAGAGACTCATAGGTAGATTGCTATCCTAGAAGAGGGGATTGGTAACATTTAGGAATCTGTTGGGTTTACATTGGGTGTAGTAGTTGGGTTTCATTCCAAGTGATTAACTAGGCGAGCTGATTTATGATTTCGATTATTTTAGGCGGTGGTGCTGGCTCCAGGCTATTTCCTTTGACGGGGATGCGAAGCAAGCCCGCCGTTCCATTGGCAGGGAAATATCGACTCATTGATATTCCGGTGTCGAATTGCATCAATTCCGGCATTAGCCAAATATTTGTATTGACGCAATACAATTCTGCCAGTCTAAATCGGCATATCAACCAGTCCTATCATTTTGATCGATTTCGGTCTGGCTTCGTCAATATTCTGGCCGCAGAGCAGACACCCGATTCAAAAGAGTGGTTCCAAGGCACCGCCGATGCGGTCCGGCAAAGTATGCTGCATGTCCAACAGTATCGGTCTGACTACGTGTTAATCTTATCCGGGGACCAGTTGTACACGATGGATTACCGCAAAATGTTAGCCCGTCACGAAGAAAGTGGGGCTGACATTACCATTGCATCCATCCCTGTAAATGCAGAGGATGCTCCTGGATTTGGTGTTCTGAAAACAAATGCCGACGGACGCATCACGGAATTTTATGAAAAGCCAGCAGCCCATGAATTAGAGGGGAAAGAGAGTAAGGTGTCCGATTCGATGCGAGATCAGGGACGCGTGTATCTGGCTTCCATGGGTATTTATATCTTTTCAACCGGTGTACTCAGTGGGTTATTGGCAGACCATCATTCAGCCCATGATTTTGGTAAACAAATTATTCCCGCTGCCATCAAGTCGCTCAATGTAGTGAGCTACGCATTTGACGGGTATTGGAGTGATATCGGAACGGTTCGCTCTTTTTATGACGCAAACCTGATGTTGACCGGTCATAATCCTCCTTTTGACCTGTACAACCCTAAAATGCCCATTTATACCAATGCCAGGATGTTGCAACCTGCCAAAATAAATAGCGCAGAGATCGATCATTCCATTATTGCTGAGGCTAGCGTGATTGGAAGGTCAAAAATTTCAAACTCCATCATTGGGATCCGCTCGTTTGTGGGGGATGATGTGGAAATCGAAAGCTCGATTGTGATGGGTGCCGACTATTTCAGGTGGCATAAACCCGAAGACCGGGTAACCCTTGAGGGACCCGCTCTGCCCGGCATCGGCAGTGGAACGGTGATTCGAAAAACCATTGTGGACAGAAATGTGAGCATTGGCGAAGGCTGCCGAATCACCAACGAGGAGAACATCGAAAACAAAGATGGGGAGTTTTATCACATTCGCGATGGGATCATCGTGATACCTAAGAATGCTTCGATTCCTGCAGGAACGGTGATCTAGTTGCGGGGTACGTTCCGTCTAGTAATTTTGCCCCCGGATTTCCCAAAGTAGTATTTGTGCGAAACTGTTTTTTATGGTTTTTGGTGGTATGGTTTTGTGTTTCGAATCCTGCCTTTGGACAAACGACGGCTGATTCGTTAAAGTCATACGATCTGTCTGAAATCGTAATTGGTGGTGAGGTTCGCCAACTAGATTCGATCCCTCGTTTATTCAGGGTAAATCTCGCTGGGATTATGAATCAGGATAAGTCTGATATAGCTGGGGTTCTACGCCTGCTTCCTTCGGCACATGTCCAAACCAACTCCCGTGGTGAAACGCTGGTTTACTTACGTGGCTCTGGCGAGCGTCAGGTTGCTGTATTTCTGGATGGAGCACCCTTAAATATTGGGTGGGACAATCGTGTAGACCTAAGCATGATACCATCTAATGTGTTGGGCGACATGACATTAGAGCAAGGAGCTGTTAGTTCGGCATATGGTCCTAGTGTGCCAGGAGGCGCGCTGAACTTGCATGTGCGATCGATTGCAAATTCTACGTCTATCAAGGAGATTACTATCCAAGGAGGGATGCCATCGTCGTGGCAAGGAAAAGCCTTGTAT
>JAURGV010000281.1 GCA_030833605.1 Rhodothermales bacterium | reverse complement strand
GAGTTTCATGTTGCTGATTGGTAGAACCTCAAAATACAACATAGCGCACCTAATCCTCGTAAAGATTCTGCTTGAAAAATCAGGTTTAGCGACCGCCTGCCTAGCAGTAAATCGATTTTTTACTTTATGGAGCCAAAAACGCGGTCTTCGCCGGGCAGTTAATTCTGTTGAATTCGATCGAACAGTTCATATTGGATTTCAATGTTGGCCTTTTTTCTAAGTGCAGAAACCAACTGGTATTCTCCAGCAAACGGTGCTAACTGCTTAATGATGGCCGCCCGGTTGGCTTGCCAATCCAAGCTTTCTTTGACGCGATCAATAACATAAAGAACCGCCCAAGCGTCGTTCAGCCCAACTACAATATATTTTCCAATTTCGGCGCCCCTGATGTGCTGGGCTAAATCCGGAATATCGTACAAGCGTGTGCCACTGACCTCAACAAATCCGGGATATTGGGACATCTCGGCCCGTTTTGCCGTCAAGAGCTTGGACACATTTTGAGCTTCGGAATACGTCTTAAATGTGACCCACTTCGCATCGACCGTAAACTGAAGCTGGCGGTCCAAACCGTTGGTTTCAAAGGCTCGCTGGATCAGTTCTTCGTCAATGTTTTCAACGGGATGCTCCCTAAAGTACCTTCGCATCAATGTTGAGCGCTGGTGCTTTAGGTCTCGATCCAGAAGCGCTTTTGCAATAGCATCATCGTACCCCTTCTCCTCTCCTGCTTTGGCGAGCAACTCATTACGCATGGCGCGACCCACGGAGGCAGCCGTGCTATTAAGGGCCTCTTGAAAGGGAAGGTCTTCCAGCCAAAAAACGTAATCACCAGCGGTAAAAGGCAACCTGTTTCCATTCCATTCATAGGTCGACAGTACCGTTTCCGCCGCCATGTTATTCCGCAAGCTGTCTATCTTGAAATTTGAATCACCGGCACGGATAACATTCGGACGGGGATCTACTTGAACGGAAAAGTCTCGGAGCAACGACTGCAGGGCGGTAATCGCGTCCTGAGAAACCTCAACATTGCGTTCCTCCATAAAAGATCGAACGAAGGTATCTCCCTCCAAACGCCGCTTTCGTAATCGAAACTGACTCGATACCCCTTCCCTTTTGGTTTGATATTCTGATTCAGTCAAAAGCGGCTCGATGAATTTGTTTTCCGCTAAAATGATATGGTATCCAAATCTGGAGCGCACGGGCCTGCTATAGGTCCCTACGTCCAGATTAAAAGCTGTTTCCCCAAAGGCGGCGTCTACACTAAAGTATTTGACCGGCCCTAAATACCCAGCGGTAGAATCAAATTCGGCGGTCTGATAAACGACCTGAGCCTCTTCCAAAAAAGGTGTTCCGGTCTCGAGTCTTGCGTACGATGCTTCGGCAGCTTCACGATTCATGAAAAAAAGGTGCCGTACCACTACTTGATCTTTCGATAAAGCAAACGCTCTGCGCAATTCGGCTTCCGTGGGCGGACCCAACTTCAATAAAAAGGTCTCATCGAAAAACCGTTCCGCTAGGATAGAACGCCTTTTTCGGTTAGAAAAGGTCTTATAGGCCGGATCATCGTCCATGCCCCTTGCCAAAAACTCGTCGGAAAGCAGGAGCGCGTCAATCAGATTGTCCAAATGAACCGTTCTATTAATCTGACTGTCTTCGCCACCCGTCTGAATCAAAAAGTTTACATAGGTCTGCTCAAACCAGGAAACCGTGATCTCGTGACCATTAACCTTCGCCAACACGCGAGAATCGGAGTCAATTGGGGCCGATTCCTGGCCGCATCCTCCAAGAAAAACGAGAGGTAGCAAGAAAATAAATATAAAGCGGGCGGTGCTTCGCACCGCCCGCAACGTAGAAACAATCATTCCCGGTGTGCCGAATTTCAAGACTTAGAAATAGATTCTGAAGTCAAATGTTCTGGTGTCGTCCAACAATTCAAACGGAATATACGCGAAGTCAAATCCAAATCGCGCACCCGCAAGTTGGACTTCAAGCCCTGCGCCATAGGACAAATGCGAATCCACATTATCAAGATTTGCGTCTTTGTATCCCAATCGCGAATTGAAAGCCACGGTCCGGGTGAAGTACTTGAGCTGCGCGCCAAAATCAGAATTTAGATTGTTGTCGTTGGTCTGATTGGCATCCGCGAGCAACATCAATTCCACATTGGACGTGGAAATAACAGGAACGCCCACTCCCAGTTTAAAGGAAATAGGAAGGTCCCAACGATCCATTCGGATACGAGCGGGAATACTTTCAATACTTCCTGCATTTTTCGGGTCCAGATCAATATTTGTCTCTGAATTGATCCCGTCCATCTGCATTTTACCGCCGAAGTTCATGATAGAGGCAGCTACTTGGGCACCATTTAAATAGTCCGTCACCAAGACAAAGCCAAAATCAAACGCAACGGTTTTAGCCGACATATCTCGGATCGACTGGTATACGTACTTAGTGGTACCCCCAAAATAAAACGAAGGCGTAAGTTGCATGGAATAGGTCAATCCCAGACTCAAATCCCTAGCGCCAAAGGTTTCCCCGGTACCTTCTGGATTCGCGACGGATCGCACATCCATGCGGCCGTAGTCAACCGTCGCAAGGCTTAGTCCAACAACGCCAGTAGGCGTAACCGGCACAATCACTCCAAAAGCATTGTATGAAATGCCTGCCAACCAATTATTGTTGGAAAACATAACGCCACCTCGATAGCGCTCATTGTATGCTCTGGCTGCCCCTCCTGGATTCCAGAATAAGGCGTCAGGTCCTGTAGCAATTGATGTATAGGCATGCCCTAACGATGTCCCCCTTGCTCCGGCGCCTAGGGTTAGAAACGTAGCAGCGGTAGTTCCGACCCGGCTTTGAGCCCTCACTACCTCAGCCCCGAACGGAAGCATCATCAATACGATCAGTATGGAGATAGTCCGAGTCATTCTTGTCG
>JAURGV010000280.1 GCA_030833605.1 Rhodothermales bacterium | reverse complement strand
CTAAAAAAGCTTAAAAAAGCGCATATGCTGGCTCCTTAAGCCTTGTAAGGGCTAATTTGAATTCGTTCTACCCTTTCTTAGTCCCACCAGAATGAGGATGGACGAAGCAATCATGGCCAATGCTAAGCTGACCAACAGTGCGGCAATCGCTAGCTCCTGCCAAGGTTGACCTTGCATACCAGATGCCGCTATGGGCATCATGTTGCCTGCTCCCCAAATGGAAGCGAGCAACGTTGCGGTCATATTGGCGAATGTGCCGTAAAGCAGAAGCCCCCACAGAATCGTTTTGCCTTTTGGAGACAAAGCAATACGATGCCACACAATTCCAATTAAAACCAAAAACATGCCGTTCAATATGGACTCCAGGTGACTGGAAAGGCCCATTCTAGGGTTGGCAAAGGCTGGTATGGCTAGTCCAATTACTAATCCGATCAGGAAAAGAAGAACGCCTGCTTCGATTAACAACTGACTCTTTTGGGATGTGCTATCGTTGGACATGGGGTTGGGGGTTTAGTGGAAAAGCTGTCGGTTGTATTCCTGCTCGTCAAAATAACCACGTGCAGAGGTAATTAAGTGGTCGGAGTCGAATTCGAGCATTTCGTGCCCCGAAATGTCAATACTTCTGCCCGTGCCGCCGGGCCCCGTGAACGTTCCTTTCATGGTCCAATACCATACAAAGGCTCCGTTTTCAAAAACGAACCGGTCGCAACGAATGTCAAGGTCTGGAAAATCGGACATATAAGCCTGAGCCACTTTGGAAATGGCTTGTGTCCAAGGGCTGGCTCTCCATCGTTAATCGATAGAAGGCCATCAGGGGCAAACATTCCAGCAACCTCCTGAGGCTGCTGACTGCTCCACACTCGCGCGTACCGTTCGCCAAAGTCTTCCATGGTTGGATAAAGAAACGCGACGTGAAAAAGACCTGTCGTTCCTCGGCTTGGAGGGTTTCCGCCTTTTGGTTGCCAAGTATTTAGCCCAACGTGATGGTGATAACCTCCGGCACTCAGAAACGCTGCCGAATCTCCCATCTTCTGCATCACTTTGAATCCAAGTACATCCTGGTAAAACGAGATTGCCCGATCAAGGTCTGAAACTTTGAGGTGGATATGACCGACTTTGGTATTCTTAGGAGCCTCGTAGGATGACATAATCTCTTTTCGGGATAACGGCTGGCGGATATACGGCGAGCATTCGCTCACCCAACAGAAAGTAACTGTTTCAGACAAACTATCAAGGTCGGGCGAGTCCGTATAATGCGCTTGTTATGCGAGATTCCTAAAGAGAATCCCCTTCAATTGGCGCTGCATTTGGGATCCGGCTGAGAGCTGACTCGAATAAAGCTCGGTCACCTCTGTCAGCTCGTTCTGCCAGGTATTCACTCGTCATGAGCGCCGACATCTTTTCGGCGACCGCTGTAGATATAAACTGATTGATGGACACCCCTTCTGAATCAGCAAGCTTGCGAACGCGCTCGTGAAGTGAATTGGGGAGTCTTAGGCTAAGTGTACTCATAACAGGCCCTCGTTAAGTAAAAATTCTTTTGGCGTCCAGACCGACAATCCAAACGAGTCGGCTTTATCAAAATCTTTCGTGTTGAAGGTTACAATTCCCACAGATGATGAAGCAACGGCCACTTCCAACACCATGTCGTCACCTGGATCTTTCAACATTGGTCTCCAAAGAAAAAAGATGTCCTGATGCATGCTAACCTTACATACGTAATCCAAAATTGAACCTACAACAGGCAGGTCGAGACCAATCTGCTTAGCTGTTTTGACGGCAGCATATTCATATTCAATGACGAGAGGAACAGACACTACCGTTTCAAATGCACCGCTTCCAACCATGGAAAGGAGCTTGAAAGAAGCACCATTGCGTGATCGCAATGCAGCCATTAAAACATTTGTGTCAAGAACTACTCTAGTCATTTGTATTTGGTATTACAGGTGATACCACGAAATGAATTGGCAGTTCCTAAAAGTCAGATAGGAATACGCATAACATTATTTATACGGAAGTTCGCGGATTAATTCCAAGCGGATGCGAAATCCCGTATTAGGTAAGTGTAAGAGAGGCAAAGGATTGGTGCAATGGGGAAATGCACGTAGTGGTGTTATTCGGTATATCGCGATTCCTTTATTGCCAACTCAATATCACTCAAATCCCTTCTAGAATTCCTCATATCGCCCCCTCAATCGCCATCCCATATTTCCTGATATCACATAATTAAAAGGGTAAATAGCCAACCAGAGGTCACATACCGGCGAAAAGCGGGTCAATACGGGAAAGTATCCGTTCCAGAGCCCCGAACGCCAGCCATGTCCTTTTCTCGACGACCTGGAGAACTCACGCACACCATCCGGACAACGTGTCGGAGACGTAATCTTGCGCTGTCAACCGAGCGATTGTACCTCGCTTGGATCAAACGATTCATCCTTTTTCATGGTTTGAAGCATCCGCTGGACATGCGAACCACCGAAATATCGGAATACCTGAACCACCTGGCCACGCATCGTAATGTGGCCGCTTCGACCCAAAACCAAGCGCTTAATGCGCTCATATTCTTGTATCGAGATGTTCTGAAAATTAGGCTCAAAGAACTGCAGCACATTGTCCGAGCGAGGAAGCCTAAAAAACTACCTATCGTTCTTTCGAGGGCAGAAGTGAGGCTCATTTTTTCCCTCACGGAAGGAACCAACGGGTTGATTCTTCGAACCATCTATGGTGCTGGTCTGCGCATAACCGAAGCCGTTACCCTTCGCGTAAAGGATCTTGATTTTGAGTATCAAATGATCCACTTGCAAGCGGCAAAAGGGCAAAAAGATCGCTTTACCGTCCTGCCAGAGCAGCTTATCATTCCGCTTAAAGACCACCTTGCCAACGTAAAAAAACGTCACCAGGCCGATTTAATGGACGGATATGGACAGGTGCCTCTCCC
>JAURGV010000027.1 GCA_030833605.1 Rhodothermales bacterium | reverse complement strand
CTAGGGACTTGATGACGGAGGTTAGTTCGGTAACCAAGGAAACGTCCAGCGCATTTTTTCGATCAGGTCGGTTTAATAGCACCGTGGCGATTCGGCCGTCTTTGGAGTGTTCTAAGGCAATCATTTTACTTCTCTAAAAGGAGGTTACATCCTCGAATTTCGGCTTGATCCAACCGACCAACTACTTCAAATCCATTGGTATGAAGAACTGCTTTGTCCTGTGTTAATATCGCACTTTGGCTGTGCAAATTTGCCATATCAAATAGTGCCAACACGCCTTCATGTCCCAACGGTACTTCGGAGCGGAAATCAATGGCGCTCAACACCTTGGCTTCAACCCAGGGCGGCGCAGAAAATATTCCATCAGACCCTGAATAGCATTGCGACATCATCTCGCACATTCCATATTCAGAATGAATTTGAGAACGGCTTATTTCAAAGCCATCAGCGATCGCACGATGTAAATCACTCCGGCTCATTTCCCTTCGATGCGTTTTCATGCCTCCCGTTTCAATTACAATTGCGTTTTCAGGGAGTTTCAACTCGCCTTTTTCCGCTAAATCAAGTAGCCCAAACGCAGCTCCCAACAAGATTATGGGTATGTTGGTTTGTTTAGACACCCGAATCGCCCGGTGTAGCGCGCTATGATCGTCCAAGAACAGTCCGGAATGCTCAGCCCCAATACCGCCAATCAGAAAACTGGCCATGTAAACCAGCGAGCTTTGGTCTTCATAGGCCGGCAAATGACCTAAAAACAGGAAGTTGTCGGTACCAAAATGAGCTTGAAAGCCGGATAGGATCGCCCGATGGTAGACTTCTAAGTGCTTGACGTAGTGCAGGGACCGCGATTGACCGGATGTACCTGAGCTCTTAAAAACGATCTCCGAATCGTCCGGATTGAAACAACACACCGCAGCATCTTTGAAAGCTTGCACCGGAAGGTAATCAAACCCGTCAAAACGCCTAAAGATCGGGTTATGTGCGCGCTGATATTCGTTAACGCGGTTCTTCCACTCGAAAAACCGATCATCCCCTGGTTTCAGCTCGTGAAAATGCGCTTCGATATGGTCAATATCATTCAACGGAACGGAAAACAGGGTAAATACTACCGACCTCGACCCACTTGTCCAGAATGGCCCAGTCTACAAGGCCGTCGTCTGAACGAGGTTCGATCAAATAAAACAATAGCCTGGCCAACGGTTGATTGGTATCGATAATCAAACTTCCCGGTTCTAAAGTGACTTCCGTTTGAGCATAAGCGCCGTTTATTTCCCGCTCAAAGATCTGCTGAAACTCATTTTTACTAACGTCACTTGTCGTGATGGTAAAAGCCTCAGCCACTAGGCTACGCGCCGTAGAAACGACAGCATAGGCGATTCCGTGAGTGTCTAAATACGAAGAAACCACATCTGCAGCTTTTTTATCCACGTAATAGGTATCTGGAACTCGACTCGTTTCTGTCGCTTCAAACGCGCCGTAATTAGGCATGGTCTGCGTGTAAACGGTGTCTTTGCGATTGAAGTATGTAGCCCCGCTGTAGGGGTTGGTTTCGGTGTACACGTCGCCCATCAAAATGTCCGTAGAGGCTTCATTCATGTGCGGTGCAAAGCGAACTCCCAGCTCTGAACCTTTTAAATCAACGTTGTCGGCAACCTCAACCATTTGTGCAATCACCTTGGAATTATCCGACGCGAAAGACAATATTTCCTCCACAAAGTACCGGGTAGCCAATATGCGCTCCTCGAAGGTCGCATAAGCATATCCTTCACTCAAAATCGCCATTCTGTTTCTTAGGCCAACATAATTGTTGTTAAAACGAGGCCTATGATCAAACGTATACCATCCGGCTTCTCCTTGCCTGTAAGGCAAATTGCCGTAATAGTAATAGTCCCATCCGATTCGACTTTTGATGGTCGCGGTGACGTCCTTCATCCATCGATCCCTCAAAAAAGAATCGATATTTCGGTCGGTATTGGGATTTAGGGGCGTTGAATACGTGATATGATACGCATGGCGAGTGCCATTGGTGGTATGCAAATCGACTACAACGTGGGGGTCATATTCGTTAAAAAGGCCAATCAGCGAACGCGCCTCTGGACTTTTCACTTTCATATGATCCCGATTCAAGTCGAGTCCCTGCGCATTCGGGCGCTGTCCCATTCCACCATACGGGCCATTTTGCCTAGGTCTGTTAAACAGATTTACCCGCTCATTTCCATCTGCGTTGTAAATCGGCGCCATAATGACCACCAATTCCTGGGCCAGATCGTCGTATTTACCCAGTGCCATGTCTCTGATCATCATAAGCAGAGCTTCTTTCCCACAAACCTCACCGGCGTGAATGTTTGCTTGAATAAAAACCCTCAGCTTCCCGGACTTGTAGATGGACGCTGCAGAGGCATCGTCTAGATCTCCAAATACAACGAGAGGGAGCGATCTACCTTCTAACGAATAACCGAAAGAAGAAAGGTGGAGCCTTTCCGAAGCAGCGGCTGCAGTCTCAATGAAAGAAACGACCTCTTCATACGTCGAAGTTGTTTCGAAATTGGTCCTTTCAGGCGCTGTTAGTAATTGATCCAGCCCTGATTGCCCCCAAGCGGATGAAGTCGTCCATATTAGGAGACCCCAAAACCACAACGTCCGAGGGATGCGCGCGGTAGCTAACATGATGATATCAGGATAAACAGACTGTATTAAGCTTTTTTAGGCGCTTTTACAGATGATTTCTTTTTAGGTCTTGAATTTCCGTTTGAACCTTTGCTGATCTTCCCTTTTCTAGTTCTTTTATCTCCTCTTCCCATGACAATTCCTTTGTATTAGTTTGTTTTGCAAAATTGTTTTTTAAGACGTTGCAGTATACGGGCGAAACGACGTTGCTACCAACTGGAATATGACATATTTATAATGCATTCTGTACCCATCAAATAATTGGTGGAAACGATTTCCGCGGGCTTGTGTTGAACCTTGCTGCATCACAGTTGGATTAAGTGAACTTCCTTAATGGCTTCCAAAAAACCCACCGACATTACGCTTTCCATTTCTCCGGAATCTAGAGTTGATGTTATCAACGTTTCAGATCGGGTAAAGAAGGAAAACGAGCATTTTTTCGACGAGTACGAAAAGGCAGCTTTTGCTTCCCATCACACTACAGCTGGCTATTTCGAGCAAAGCTTTGCAAAGCGTCTGAAAAATGATCCTGAGGCACTTGAAGCGTATTTAGGTTCTTTTCAAAAGCTTTTTCCAGCCAATGCAGACTATTCGCACGACCAAATGGAACTGCGAAACGAGTTAACGGAAGAGCAGAAGTTGGTTGAGCCGAGAAATGCGGACTCTCACCTGACTTTTATCGGTTCTGGTTTAGAGAATTGCGTCACGTATCTGAACAACCAGCAATCTCCGGTCTACTTTATTGACTTAGATGGGACGAATGGCGCCGAGAGACGAAGCCGCAAAACTACGGTTATTGGCTACAACACCGAAAAAGTAGTTAGACGTCAGGAAATGAAAATCTTGATGTCAAAGCATCCGATTGACTCCATTAATCTATGGGATGAAAAAGTAGGCGTTCTCCAGCAATTGGACACGTTTATCAAGGAAATGGGCATCGAAAAAGGGCGTATCGACCTAACCTTGTCCCCGGATGAACGCAACACGGGTCTTACGGTGAATGAATACGAGACCCTGCTCATGCGCCACGATCTCGTTGAGGTGTTAAAAAACCCCGTTCGATTCATGGCTCAACGTGGGGTCAATATGCTTAAAGACCCAGGCGCCATCAAGGAAAAAGCGAAAGACTACATGAAATACGACTTGGTTCATGTTGTCAACGAATTTATTGACTCCATGGGCCTAAGTGAGTCGCTGATTGAACGCATCATTGATAAGTTTTTCCAAGTGCCCGCATCGCGGTTTCTCCGTATGAAACGGGGAGTCAGCCTAATTGTATCGGACAACGACACGGGAGTTGGGAAAATCGTAAGCGGTACCTATCAAAGTCCTATTCTGGTGCAATGGCGCAAGGCCGAAGACCGGTTTAGAACAATTAATGTCACGTTTACGCGGTACGAATAAGGCGCCCCGGCTCCTATATAAGCGATTTTGACTGTACTCCGTCCACAGGAATACACGCCCCAGAAACCCAACTCGCCCGAGATGAGCAAAGAAAAGTCACCACATCGGCGACTTCTTCAGCCTTTCCAAAACGCCCTCCAGGAATATTTTCGGCAATAAACACCTTCATTCCTTCGGGATCGGAAACGCAGCGTTTATCCCAGCTTCCACCGGGAAATCGAATGGATCCCGGAGCAACGGTGTTCACGCGGATACCAAATTCTGCCAACTCAATGGACATTATTTTCGCGGCGCTAATTAAAGCGGACTTCGTGGCATTGTAAATGGAAAGCCCCTTCCCTCCTGCTTCCCGGCCGAATATGGAGGAGATAAACACAATCGAGCCCGCTCCACGTTCTTTCATACTGCCAATAGCGGCACGTGACGTGTTTAAATGGGACTTTAGGTTTAATTCAATAATATCCTGCCAGTCCTGATCGGTGGTTTCTGTAAACTGTCCTCTTCGATTTCCACCGGCATTGCCTACAAAAATGTCAATTCCACCATATCGGGCGTTGGTGAAGTCCAGAATCTGTGCGCCGGCCATTGGAGCCGTTATGTCGAGGACGAGCCCTGAGACATCGCATCCTGCCTGTTTCAATTCGCCACACGTCGCATCTAGCTCTTCTTGCCCACGAGCGCACAATACTACCTTGCATCCTTCATGAGCCAAGGATGAGGCAATGGCCTTCCCAATGCCTCTACTCGCGCCCGTTACCACAGCAACTTTATCTTTAAGTTGTAAATCCATTCCAAAACCTATTTAAACAGTCGTACAATCGTCTCAAAATAGTGATCTTTCGCCGATGAGACGCGTATTCAGGTTCGATAACATACGATATTCTTCTTATGATAGATTACCCTTCTCTGTTTCCGGAAATCAAGCCCAGCGCAAAAGCATGGGCCTATGTTGCAAATAGGCCACTTAGTGCGCAGGAAGAAACAAGTTTGGCCGAAACCGTAAACTCGTTTCGGGCGCAATGGTCTTCGCATGGCCGGTTGGTACATTCTGCTTTTGCCGTGTTGGAGAATCAGATCCTGATTCTTTCGGCCGACGTGCAACAGGGGGACATTTCCGGCTGCGGAATCGATAAATCGCTCCATTTATTGAATGAAATAGCCAACAATGACGGGTACGAATGGGCGAGTTCTCTTTCCATCGCCTTTAAAGATGGAAACGATCGCCTAAGAGTGGTCCCGAGAAGTGAGTTCAAAAGCTTAGTCAAAGAAGGTCAAGTTGATCAGAATACCATTGTATTCGATCTATCCATTAGTCATTTACAGGACATTCGATCCGGCTTATTTGAACTTCCAGCAGGTGCTTCTTGGCATCAACGTGTATTTAGATTACCAGCCCTGCAACCGCTCTCCAATTTCTAGATATCCTAGCTCTCTAAGAACTCCGAACTTAATTGAGAAATTCCGAAGCCGTTGTTGGATCATCCCAGCCTCTCACGGGTGGACTCTTTGCCAGCCGCGAACTCATCATTGCAAGTGCTTTTTTAGCAGCTTCAGTTGTCTTCGGGACAGTTGGTTATATGCTTATTGAAGGGTGGTCTTTAGGCGATAGCCTATATATGACCTTCATCACATTGACCACCATCGGGTTTGCGGAAGTTCACGAGCTTTCAAATCCGGGTAGAGTTTTTACGGTAGTAATTGGCCTTTTCGGGATTGGGAGCGTGGCATTTGTCGCCACTCGAACGGCGCAAGTTTTATTAAACACACGAGCTTTCAGACTACGACACGTATTAAAAATGGTACACTCTGTTTCAGACCATTATATCCTGGCAGGATATGGAAGAATTGGAAATCGTATTGCCCAAGACCTGCGGCGGAATGACGTTCCTTTTGTGATCATAGAAGTGAGCCCTCAAAAAGTCGAAGCCATATTGAAACAAGATATGCTCTTCGTTCAGGGCAATGCCGAGGAAGATGAATCCTTATTGCAGGCGGGTATTCAACGCGCTAAGGGGTTGATTTTGACCCTCCCAGAGGACAGAGCCAACGTTTTTGCCACGCTTGTAGCACGGGAATTGAATCCGGACCTGTTTATCATGGTCCGAACGGACAATCAATCTAACAAGCGAAAGCTAATTCGAGCGGGTGCCGACAAAGTAGTTGCACCGTACGAAATTGGGGCCGATCGCATGGCTCAGGTTCTTTTACGACCCCATGTCGATCGATTTATGGAACGAGTTTTGCATGGCGCTCTGAACCATTCGATGGATGAAGTGTTCGTGCAACCCAACTCCGCCTTAGCAGGGAAATCCTTAGCGGGTTCCAACTTTCGGCAACGTTTTGATGCCATTGTGGTCGCCATAATGGACAGTGACACGTTAAATATGACTTTTAATCCTGGAGCTCACGAAACGATTAAGCCAAACGACACACTCATTGTGATGGGAAGTACCGAAATGATTGCTCGCCTTCGAACCGAAGGCTGTTCCGCTTAACGCACCTTTTTAATTCTAGTAATACCCCTTAGTTAGCCCATGAATCTTCGTCTACTTAGTGCTTTAATTGCTATCGGTTGCGTGGTGACCATCCCCACGCAAGCTCAATTCTACTTGAATCAAGGGGAATTGGCTGAATTAATGCATGAATGCACGCCTGAATTGGAACGACTCCCAGCCGTTCGCTATGAGTATAAAATTCTGTATAACTCCAGAAACAACAACGTGTTAGCGAGAAATACGTTTTACAAAGTGATCGGTCAGGGGGACGTAAATATTGGCAAAAGTCGCGCGCTTTTAGTCGCACTGCTCAATCGCAAATTGATGCATCAAATGGAAATCGGAGACACGTTAGTGGTGCCCGATAAATTTGACCTTGATTTTTGCGCCTATTCCCCCTTTCCCCGTTTTTATGCCGGTGGTCTTTCCTTTGATAAGCTGTTTATCATAGATAAGTCTATTCAAGCTTGGGCCGCCTACGAAAGTGGACGCTTGACGCGTTGGGGTATCGTTAATACCGGTGATGAAAAGCACCGTACCCCGAACGGACGGTTTAATTTTAACTGGAAAGCGGAATACCGCGTTTCATCACACTCTCCGCCTGGAGAACCTTGGGAAATGTATTGGCTGTTCAATTTCGTTGAAGAACGAGGGATTCACGTGCACCAATATCCATTTCCAAGTGGTGGCCCCATGAGCCACGGTTGTGTCCGGTTGGTAGACGAAGACGCGCAATGGATCTATCAGTGGGCTGACGGGTGGCAGAAGGGCTCCAATGGATTCAAGAGCAGTATGGGCACGATTGCAAAACAAGGCACTACCGTTCTTGTTATCGGCGACGATCCTCCCGGAGCGCCACACACGTTTTCTTTGAGAGAACGAACACCCGAGCTACTGCCGGTGGTTCTTCCTAATCATCCGTTTGATATTCCAGCAGGTGGAGCTCAGCAAAAGTTTTTCGACAGAATCCGCCGCATGTAATCGGCAACAGACCTATTGTATATGAAGAAGGGTTGGCATTCCTGTGGAATGCCAACCCTTCTCAATTTTCCAAAGACCGCTATCCCTAGTGGATTAAAGAGAACAGTCGTGCAAATCGTGGGAGCATGGATTCTGCATCCCAAGAGAAGTAAACCATAAGGGCCTTCCCAACGACGTGATCCATCGGGACAAATCCCCAAAACCGACTGTCTTCGGAATTGTCTCGGTTGTCACCCATTACGAAAAAATAGTCTTGTTCGAACGTGTATTCCGTAGCAGGTGTGCCGTCAATCGAAAAGGAGCCATCTGCATTCATTTCAGCGGTGTGGCCCTCATAGCGCGTAATAACGGTTCTGTATTCCTCGAACGACGTTGGATTTAGGGCGATGGTTACCCCCTGTTGAGGAATCGTTAGTTCACCAAAGTTATCCGGTGTCCATCCTCGTCCAGGAGGATACATAGCTGCGTCGTAAATAGAGTTTGCTGGGGCAATGGCTGGCTCTACCCGATCCACCCAAGGCCACGTTGTGATCACTTTCGCGGCTTCGGGTGTCGCCACCATTTGAACCACACTTTGATCCTGACCTTGGATGACATCTTTTATGCCCAATTCTTCCAAAGCCGCTCGGTTTAACTGGACGCGAGGATCCGTTTTATAAACCAACCAATATTGCTGCATGGTGGGCAACAGTTCTTGCGCCTCGCCATTAATCATTACCGTTTTGTTGACAACGGATACGGTTTCGCCAGGTAATCCAACAACGCGTTTGATGTAGTGCATGCGCCGCTCGATAATATCTACTTGATCTGCAGGCCAATTAAATACGATGGCATCTCCCCTTTCTACGTCCGTGAAGCCAGGAATACGTCCAAACGGAATGGAAAGGCCTTTCAAATAAATGGAGGTAAACGGAATACCGAGGGACATGGGTGTCCGGGTTCCGTAATGCACTTTGGATACAAAAAGGTAATCGCCAACCAACAAGCTCTTCTCCATGGAAGGCGTTGGGATTCTGAAAAGGTCGAAGAACAACGTTCTGAGTATGACCATAACCACAACGGCAAACACCATTGCATCCAGCCATTCACGCAGTTTCGATTTAGGAGCTTTGGCATCTTTGGATCCCTTTTCAGTCGAAACCGAGGATTTGCGCTCCGCTTTGCGGCGTTCTCGTTCCTCTTTTCGTTGGTCGGCTCTACTTTTTCCCACGTCCTTACGTTGTTGTTTTATTGTTGCTCATTTGAAATAAGCGAAGGTGACGGACGTCCAAGACTTAGATTTGGACGCTTTATGCGCTTATCAAAAAATCCAATGCCGTCAAATCCCGTTAAGTACCACGAACCTTGATCAAAGTTGTAATAGTAATCAATAAAACTCTTACGGCTACTGCTGGTCGCTAGTTGCCCCAACAGCGTTGACTTAATCAATTCAAGCTTTTGACGGTACTTGGTCTCCGCTGCCAAGACAATTCCTCTATCCCATGGTCCATTGACGTCCATAAGGATCACGGGAATGGTTCCATTGACAAGAAACCAGTATTCAAACTGGACGATATCTTCTCTGCGCAAGGAGTCGGGGTACCCAAATTCGGTTAACGTCCTGGTTGGGGCGCCATAATGGAATTCTAGTCGAGATCGTAGGTCGGCCGTTTTCATGGTATCAACCATAGACCGGGACGAACTTCCCACAAACGACCATTCGGCTTCTTTAAACAACGATTCAACGGTTACCGACTCCACTTTCGATATCGGTCTCATCGAGGTAATTCCAAACGTAACCAGCGGCTCCGGCAAAGACGCTAAGAGTCTTTTCCAATTCAGTTCATTGAGTTGTTGCTGAATTACACCGGCTTTTGTTTTCAGAGGCTCTAGTTCGCGATACTCCATTGTAAGCGCCCCTTCCCGTGCGATATCTGTCGCAATCTGCCGGGTCCTGGCTTGCATG
Organism: Rhodothermales bacterium; assembly: GCA_030833605.1. Taxonomy (GTDB): domain Bacteria; phylum Bacteroidota; class Rhodothermia; order Rhodothermales; family UBA10348; genus UBA10348. The sequence goes on along the minus strand of JAURGV010000027.1, from coordinate 5,862 downwards.
TAATAACTAAGCAAATCAGCCGTTTTTTGATTTTGCGCCCACACTTCTGGAATCAAAACAAGAAAAAGTGCCAAAATTACCGCGTTCAGCCCGATACGTCGCCTAATCAAAGGAAGTGCTGAAACGAAAAGCAATTTCACCTGCATCCCTATTCATCCATGGATAGTACGGCCAAGAAGGCTTCTTGAGGGATTTCCACGCTACCTACCTGTTTCATCCGCTTTTTGCCCTTTTTCTGTTTTTCCAGCAATTTGCGTTTTCGGGAAATGTCTCCTCCATAACACTTAGCGGTCACGTCTTTTCTAAGTGCTTTCACGGTTTCACGCGAAATAATTCGGCTACCAACAGCGGCCTGTAGGGCAACGTCAAACATCTGCCTTGGAATCAATTCACGGAGCTTTTTGACTAATTTGCGGCCCATATCATACGCTTTATCCCTGTGGACAATTGTCGACAGCGCATCTACTGGGTCTTGATTAATCATAACGTCAAGCTTCACCAAGTGGCTTACACGATAATCTAGGTAGTCGTAATCCAGTGATGCATATCCCCTACTAATGCTCTTTAAGCGATCGTAGAAATCGAAAACGATCTCTGCAAGCGGTAGGTGATATTCAAGACTAACGCGCTCGGTGTCGAGATATTGCGTATTGATATACGTCCCACGACGATCTTGGCACAATTGCATGAGCCCGCCGATGTACTCCGTGGGCGTGATGATTTCAGCCTTTACGTACGGCTCTTGAATCTCGGTAATGTTGCCTACCGAGGGCAAATTGGTGGGGTTTTCGACCGTAACCCACGATCCATCCGTACATTTTACGTTGTATTTAACGTTTGGTACGGTGGTGATGATATCAAGATTAAACTCCCGATCTAAACGCTCTTGCACGATTTCCATGTGCAACAGCCCCAAAAAACCAACCCTGAATCCAAATCCTAGCGCAACGGATGTCTCTGGCTCAAACGTCAGCGCTGCATCGTTCAGTTTTAGTTTGTCCAATGAAGAGCGAAGATCTTCGAATTCTTCCGCGTTTGTTGGGTAAACCCCAGAAAATACCATGGGTTTGGATTCTCTAAACCCGGATATCCCTTTTTCTGTCGGATTGGCTTGGGTCGTAATTGTATCCCCAACTTGGGTATCCTTTACATCTTTAATAGAGCCAATTATGTAGCCCACTTCCCCAGCAAAAAGCTTATCAACGGGCTCCATACTTAGTTTCAGGTGCCCGATTTCCTCCGCATCACATTTCTTTCCCGTTGCCATAAACAGGATTCCTTCGCGGGCATGTAGCGTCCCTTCAAATACGCGGGCATAAACGATCGATCCTCGGTACGTATTGAAAATAGAATCGAAAATAAGCGCTTTTAAAGGCGCGTTGGGGTCGCCCTTAGGAGCTGGGATTCGGCGGACGATGGTTTCTAACAGGTCGTGAACACCAACTCCCGTTTTCGCACTTATTCGGCCGATTTCATCAGCCGGGTCTCCAATAAGGTTTTCAATGGTTTGAGCTACGCCGTCAGGATTTGCTCCCGGCAAGTCTACTTTATTCAAAACCGGAATGATTTCCAGATCCAATTGCATGGCCAGCAGCAAATTCGAAATCGTTTGCGCTTCTATGCCTTGCGCCGCATCCACTACTAATATGGCACCTTCACACGCTTCAAGCGCTCGTGACACTTCATACGTAAAATCTACGTGGCCTGGCGTGTCGATGAGGTTCAGGATATATGTCTCCCCATCATCCGCCTTGTAGGTCATGCGAATGGCGTGGCTTTTAATGGTAATGCCTCGCTCACGCTCCAAGTCCATTGAATCCAATACCTGATCCTGGAGCTGCCTCTTGTTTAGGGTACCCGTTAATTCGAGCAACCTATCTGCTAGAGTGCTTTTCCCGTGATCGATATGCGCGATGATGCAGAAATTTCTGATTCTGCTTTGAGGTATGGACATGCAGCCTAATTTATTGCCGTTCAAATGAAGTGCTCGTATAATACGACGAATGTCGTGCGGTTCCATTTTAACAGAGCATAATCGGCAAATTGAGGGTGAAGTTTTTAATCGGTATTGGGGATGGGTGAGAACTGAAAGCAACGCGAGCAGTTGAAGCACTTAATCCTTTACTTTAAGTAAAAAACGGTAAAAACAAGCAATATTTTTTTCAACTATTTGCAAGAATTTGCCAACATACCACAATAATAGCCTCTCTAACACGTTGCACCCCATATCATTATTACAACGTGTTAATACATTAGTTAAGCAATAGGTCTCGTTTGGGTAATCCGTCTCTTTTATGTGTAATAAGCTTTGACTGAGGGTAAGAATCTATGCGTTCTTTAACGGACGAACAGTTTCGTGCTTGGGGTCATGGCCTTCAACGTTCTGACGGGACTTCCTTTGCAGAGCTTTTTGATGCCACGTATGATTCACTACATCGTTACGCGATGTTCATCACACGTGATTCAGATGCTGCTTCGGACATCCTCCAAGATGTGTACATGAAGCTATGGCGCGTTCGCACAACGATTGATCCGGAAAGATCCTTGAAGGCTCTGATGTACCAGGTGGTGCGGAATTATGCCCTCAATCATGAACGACAGAAAAAGCGTCATGCTTCAGAAGCAATTGAAGCGGATAGCCCATCGGTCGGCTTTGACAATATGGATGACGAGCGGTTGGACGCTGCCAGGCTACAAGAACACATGGACTTGTGGATTGCAGAAATGCCGGAGCGCAGACGTGAGGCCTTTATGCTAAGTCGTTACGAACGACTTTCCCATGAGGAAATTGCTACGCTGATGGATTTGGCACCGAAAACCGTTAACAATCACATAGTATTGGCTCTACAGCACTTGAGAAAGCGTCTGGAAAGCTATCAAGAAAATTAGAAACGCAGCTACAACTGTTAGACCAAATTCGTAATGCACCGACTGGGCACTACATATAAGATTCCTGCCGAGATCCTAACCGATCTTAATGGAATGACTGATTCGGATCGTTCAGATTTGATTCAGGTTTGGTCTATGCTCTCCGAAAAGGAAGGTGCGCCGTCAAATAATGGCCGCGACCGTGTTAGAGCTGCCGTTTTTGCAGAGGTTGAAGCCTCTTTAAAAACGAGTCGTCCTGCGATTCAGCTTCCAAAGCCAGTGGCCCGAATCTATTCCATGCGAATGAGAATGGTGTCGGTTGCTGCGGCGTTGGTACTGGGACTATCATTTGTGCTCTCCCCTTCTAACGATAGCTATCGTGTCGGAATGGGTTCAGGCACAATGACCGTGTCTTTAAGCGATGGATCGTCCGTTACGTTAGCTCCTGGTAGTCGTTTAATCGTACCAGAAAATTTTGGAATCGACAACAGAAAGGTTCGATTGGTTGAAGGTCAGGCATTTTTCGATGTCAAAGCTGGAGCAATTCCTTTCGAAGTCAAAACCTTTGATGCCAACACAACGGTTTTAGGAACGAGCTTTTCCGTAAAATCATGGACCGGACAAGCTTCTGCCCAAACAGAAGTCGCGGTTACCACGGGTAGAGTTTCGGTTGATGCTCAAAACAACCAAGTTTTGTTAACCCCTGGTGAGATCACACAAATTGATGTCGATCACAAGGTGGCTTCTGCGCCTGCTGTAAAAGATGTGTCTGCTCTTAACTATTGGATGAGTGGCGGATTTTATTTCGACCATGACCTGGTTGGCAATGTCGTTAAAGAGATTGAAAGACGATTTGATGTTTCGATCAAATCACCTGCTTCTATCAATCTCAGAGCGTTTTCGTATTCCAAAGCGAAGGCAGAATCAGCAGATGAAGTATTAGGAGACTTGGCAGCAACCATCGGAGTTCGCTTCCGTCCGACTGCAAATGGGTTTGAATTGTATCTGCAATAGTCCTCATTTATTTGTTTATTTGATTATGCCGGTTTTCTTTTAGGAATCCGGCATTTTTATTTGGATCTAGTTTGATTGTTTAGTCGTACGACCATTTTTCGACCCAGTATTGGAATAAGTTTGAATAGAATCACCAGTCCTCCCTTTTTGAGGCTGCTTTATTTGCGTTGGGCCGTATTTTTTGCGGTCGTGGTGTTCTTGTCTTCTATTCCTACGGCTTCAAAAGGCCAAACGGTATCCGCGCAGAAATATTCCATTGCATTACAGGGTACCGCACTTCCTGATGCACTCCAGCAATACATCACCGCCACATCTAGAGAAATATCCATTTCTTGGGACCCGTTACTTGTAGTTGGCAAAAAGGCCTTTTGCGTTATTCAAAACGCAAGCGCGGAAGAGCTTCTATCCTGCATATTAAGTGGAACGGGGTTGGATTATGTGGTGCGGTCGAATGGATTATACGTTTTGGTTTTGGCGTCGGAAGGGCCTCCCGTTTTTGGCAATTTGCGTGGTATCATACTGGACTATGACACCGAACAGCCTATTCCAAACGCTACCGTTTATTTAGCAGAAGCAGCAAGAGGACTGGTAGCGAACCACGAAGGAATGTTCGTTTTCCCCCAGTTGTTGCCCGGTTCGTATAATATGCGGGTCCAGCATCTTGGGTATCGCCCTCTCCTTAAGCGGGTTGAGATTCAGGCGGGCGAAGACTCCTCTACGGAGATTATTTTAGAGTCTGAAACGATTGTCATTTCGACACCTGTGGTCATAGATGGGATGCTACAGGCCTCATCTCATTTATTGGGTCGACCAACCGCTTCCGGAGAGGATGTTCTTCAGAACGCAAAAGCAGGTACTACTGGGCTTTTACAAAGCATGGATGCCATGCCAGGCGTTCGCGTTAATGATGCGACATCCGACGTTCACATTCAGGGCGGTGAAGCTGGAGAACACCAGTTCAGGCTTGATGGAGCGCCATTGTTTCTCGGGCTTAATGTGGCCTCTTTCGTGGGACCTTTCAGCCCCTTTGCACTGGGTAAAATAACGGTCCACAAAGCTGGTTTTTCGGCCAGTTTAGGATCTCAGATTTCAGGAATCATATCCGCCGAACACGATTTAAGAGCGCCATTAGGTGTTTTGAGGGATAAAAAGCGGGTTCAATTAACCTTTCAAATCGATCCGCTGTCTTCAAACGGAAGAATGTCTGGCGCATGGCAGGATGGATCGGGTAGGCACATTACCTATTTGGCGGCAGCGAGATTGGGTACGTGGAGCTTGATGGCTCCCCCCTCTTTATCCAAGCTTATGGATGAATGGAATACGGTTGACACCTTTTTATTGTCCGCCTTTGCGGATCGAAACACGCCCTTCGCTAATCTACCCAACAGTGGAGATCCCGCGATTCAGTTTTCGGATGTCCACGTCGCAACCAAAGTGCGTTTCAACGCGATAAAAACGTTGAATACGTCGGCTTATTGGGGCAGAAGCAGTCTTGGAAACAGTCTTTTTCAGTTCGATCTAAATAACACATCGTCGATTGCCACACAGCTTGGATCGTTCAAGGATTTCTATTCGTGGCAAACCGGAATGGTGCAAAGCCGGTTGGATATTGTCCAATCTGCCCATGTTTTGAGTTCCGTAGGGTTAAAATCCAGCTTTTTCAAGCTGTCGCACGATTTTGAAGCGCCCGACCAACTGTCTACCGAATCCACTGAAGACGATGGCAATCGCGTGGTTGAGGTGTCCCTGGATGGATCATTGGATTACTTCACGGACTCCGGTATGGAATTAGAGATCGGAGGCGAAGCGACTGTAACGTCCAGCAGCTTCACCGTCGCTGGAACGCAGCAATTTCCTTTATTTCACGAATCTACCGGCTGGCGAGTCGCTTTTTTTGGTGAAAACAAGTTACATATCGGTGGAAATGCGGTCGTTGAAACAGGGTTGCGGACCACCTGGTTGGCCGGAAATCGAACCTTG
>JAURGV010000279.1 GCA_030833605.1 Rhodothermales bacterium | reverse complement strand
CCGGCCGGTTCGGTGACCCATACTCCTGTTTTTCCATCAAAACGATCCGTTTTAATGCCGAAATGGCCACACGTTTGAATTATGATTTCTTCCAGGTCACGAAGGTAGCGGTGGATGTCGGTATAAAAACGATCGAGATCTAGAATGGGGTATCCTACAATTTGCCCGGGACCGTGATACGTAATGTCGCCACCCCGATCGATTTTCACGAACGTAGCACCGGCGGCCTCCAATTCCTCTTTACTCGCAATCAGATTAGCTTCCTTGCCGCTTTTACCAAGCGTGAACACGGGAGGATGCTCGACCAATAAACATACATGGGGTATGTTCTGGGGTGAATCTGAGCGCTTATTGGTGATGAGGCGCTGCTGCAGACGCTGCTGCAGCGCCCAGCCCTCCTCGTAATCGAGACGACCCATCTGGCAAAAAACAATTTTTTGACCCGTGGACATACGCCTAGTTACTGATGCTTACTCGAATATTAAACGTTCCGTTGATGTTCACATATGAAGGCTGGCGTGAGTCCTCGGAATCAAATTTTTCGTATTTCAGCGTAAGGTTTGCTTGTACCCGCGTACTAAACTGATACGAAATCTGCGGCGAAACGGTTAGCCTGGTGTGCGCCGTTACCAAGGAAATGTTATCGCCCGAAAGCGCATCTGCTATCACAAATTCAGGATCTACGAGGGCATTTTCAAGGGCACGCCGCAACCGAAGGCGCTGATCTAAGGTGGTAGAGCGCAAAATGTTGACGGAAAAGTTCGCCCGGTTATTCAGTGCCTTTTTGAGAAACGGAAGTTTTAGACCCGTTTTTTGATAGCTAATGGTAAGGCCCAATTCATTGGTATTGTTTTCGCTGACCTCAAAGTTACTCGTACTAAGCGAATACGAGTTGCTTTTGGACCACGTAAACGCCGTCGTAATTTTGCCTTTCCAAGTTACGTCAACGCCCAAAAGGGGCTGAAAACGTTCATTGATACGAACGTTGTTAACTTGAAATTCCTCTGGGGTAAACTGGATGCTCTTGTCTCCCAAATCGAGCGAACGATCGCCATCTCCTTCCGAAAACGAGGTGTTTGTATTGAAGTCCGCAGCATAATCGCCTGAATAGGAATGGCGCAACGCAATGGACTCCGTGATAGCGCGCAACAATGGCCATTTGGACATTCCTGAATAGGTGATATTCCATGTTGGTTTTGGAAACGGCGCTATTCCGAGATTGTCTACCGTGGAAGAGCCTTTCACGAAGGCGTTTCTGAAATCATCTACCACGGAAGAGTTCGTCAATACCACTCGACCATCTCCATCGGCATCGGGCACAACATTTGGGTCATCTTCGGGTCCCAGTGCATTGAAATCCGAAAGGAAGGTGTTTAATTGACCACTAAACATGTCCAGGTAACTCGATCCAAACGACCAAATGCTCGCTTTGTTGGTTCCGTTTTGTGTAATGGTTGTGTCCACACCTAAGAAGGATCCCGCATCGTCGGTGACCGGGCGGAACGTGTAGTTTTCGCCTTCCTGAAGTTCCAAATTCCAGTTTAGGGTAATGGATAAGGCGGATGAAGGATTTAAGGATGTGCGCGCTTGGAACCGGTTTCCATCGTTTAGAAGGTCTGAAACCTGTAAAGAAGGATCGATAAAACGATCTTCGACGGCAAAGCCTCTTGCCCTACCAAAACGATAGGCCATCGACGCACCACGCCCGTTGAACGCATCCACCAAACTATAATGTGTACTAACTTGCTCTAACGTTCCATCTTCGCGGTATTTCGGTGTTCCGACATTCGTAGAAGCGCTGGATTGGGAACCGTTATAGGTCAAGTTGAAATCGCGAATCCCGGTAATGCCCAGTAGGAATTGCCTCGAAAAAGACTTCAGGGTTCCTTTAAAGCCGAGAGTAGGTCCATCGTAGGTTGCGGCTGGCTTTTGTACTGCTGCTTGAGGTGCTGCTTCTTTTTCAACCGGGAGTTCTTCGGGCATTTCCACGCCAGCTTCTTCCGCCAATTTGCGCGCTTCTTTTACTTTTTTGGCTTCTTCTTTTTTCCGTTGCTTGGCCACCCGCGTAGATTCTTTCGCTTTAATATATTTTTGCTGGGCGTCCTCGATATTTTTATAGAAATCAAATTTGCGCCAAGCTTCTTGGAATTTGAACGATATTCCCGCTTTTAATTCGACCATATTCCGGATGGAGGCCCCTGTATTTCGACCGACAGGACCGTTTGTCCATTCAAAATTAGCGTTGTAACTCACATCTTGGAGCTGCATCCAGTTTATGGATTTGATGCGATCAAATTTGGGCCTCAAGGTGGCGCCGAATTTTTGATTGTGTCGCTCCGTACGCGGCGTGAATTTGCCGGATAAGAAATCCCCTAGGACTTTTGATCCAGGCACAACGGATAGTCGCTCCACTTCGTAGGCATTGGCCGATTGAGATTCCGAAATAAGACCGTCAGCCAGAGCCTGATCCAACCGCATTCCAAAAAAGGTGGTATCGGTGGTGACTACATTGAACAGGGTGTCAACGCCAGCGGTGTTAAAACTTTGGTCGGTTGACGTGTCAAATGTGAAGTTCAGGAATTGGAACGGGTTGTAATGGAATTGGAAATCATTTCCATGCGTAAACGCCTGCAATTCACGAATAGGGAATCGGATATCTAAAGGCGTTTGAAGGGTGTCTCCCGCAGCAATTAACGGGCGTTCACGGGTCTGGCTAAAGTTTCGGTTAAACGTGTTGGTGGTCGATACGCGAGTTGGAACGTAGCTAAACGCAAGGGAACTAAGCTTGCCCAGAATCGGAATGGGTTCTAAAAAGAATAGTGGCTTTAGTGTTTTTGGTTTCCGAGAGGTAAAACTGTATCCCAGTGTGGAAGACCAGCGCCACGAATCATTGAATGCTTGGGATGGGCTCCTACCTTCAATATTGGATTTGGAAAAAGCCACCGTGATTCCGTCGAGC
>JAURGV010000278.1 GCA_030833605.1 Rhodothermales bacterium | reverse complement strand
GGACCCTGTCTATTGGATGGACTACGATTGACTTACAGGGCCCAGCTAGGCGTAAAACCGTACCGACCGTGTTGTACTTGGGACTCTGCTCTCTTAGAGAACGTCATCCGGTTGCTGCGTAGCGTTTGCGGTTTGCACGACAGTCAAAGGGGTCGGCTGTTTAAACACCCGATACATGTGCTCTAAGACGCCCAGCGCCACGTCTTTACTCAAGTCCACCACTTCCGCCGGCTTCATGGACGAAGCTCCCGCAGTGTCAACATACAGGTTCATGAGCCCCAATCGACGTTGAAAATAATTCGCGTTGGCAAAAAAGGTCTGCGCCTTGTCGAATGGGATGAGCCAAATAACTTTAAAAAATATTCCCGACCGAACAGCTAATCCGTTGTGCTGCAAGGCATAACCCATTCCGTTAAATCGCAGAATGGAGATCAAAACAATCGCAGGCAACACGCCTAATCCCAGCCAAGCCATCGGAAACAACTCAGGAAATAATAAAAGGAGAAGCCCCAGTACCGACAGTAGAAGCAGTGCATTCCTAAACACGAAACGGCGTATGGTAAGCCGCGACACCGGCATCCATTCGGTTGGAAGGGGGATCCCATCCATGGACGAAATGAAATGGTTGAGTTCGTTTTGCTTGGCAAAAGGCGCAACCACTTGAAAACCAGCTTCTTTGACGTCGGTACCCAGAGTCTGAAGTTCTAATCGGTAAAAATCAAATCGTTGCATCAATGCATTGGTTCTAACCACCAGACTTTGGATGCGCTTAAGCGGGGTCGTGCCCTCTGATAACGTCATCAAGCCATTTTGACGATGTAATTTCTGGTCCCCAAGCGTCGCTTTAAACCGGAAATATTTATTAAAGGTCACCAATGCACCGGTCCCCCATCCCAATACAATCGCGACCAGTAACCCAACGAAGACAGCGAGGAAAGGAGAATCGGAAATGACAGCGCCCCAAGGCTCCAACGGGCCCCTAATCAGCCAAGCAAAAAACACAGTTGGATCGGGTTCCACATATTGAATGAGCGAAAACATACCCGCGATATAGAGCCACGAAAAGTGGAAGATTCCGGCTAACGCGACCCGTTTGGGGCTCATTTCGAACACGGTTTCGCCCAATTCCACATGCTGTTCCAGTTGCCTAGGGGCCTGAGATTCCGCTAACGCTCCCAGCATTTCTAGCTCCCCAATCTCGCTGGGCTCCTCCCCTTCCCGAGCGCTAAGCACCTCCTGCATGTGCCGCACTGTGGCTCGGATCTCTCGCGCTTCAACAATTGAAACGTATTCTAAAACGCCTTCCGCTTTCGACGTTCCTGCCGTATAAATGGCCACTTTGGCCGTTTTCATCACCCGCTGCAAAAGCGCTTGTTCAATTTCAATGTTTTGAATACGCTCTATCGGAATATTTCGCTTGCGGCGTGTCAACACACCCGAGTGGATCACGATTTCCTTTGGGGTAATCCAGAATCTAAAACGGAGGTAATAGACAGCAATCCAGGGCAACAAAAAGGCAGCGTAAACGGCTGCAATCACCAGATTGAACCAAGCCGTACCGTCGGATTGTGTAAAAACGGGGATTAAAATGAATACCAGGGCAGGCAAACTCACCACTAATCGCTGGACTAGCGTCAAGGGATGAAGGCGCCTGGGTTGATCAGAGAGCTTCATCCGTAATGACCTTTTTCATGTCGTCTCGAAGCTTTTCTGCTTTTTCGATCGCAAGTCCTGGCAACATTACCGTTGAACTGCGGGTGCCAGCGGTATGAACAATCAATTTGCCGAGATCGTATTCCCGTTCAAAAATGTCTTGGGAAACATCCAAGTGCTGGATGCGCTTGAGCGGAACAATGGTATGAACCCGATTGAAAATCCCTCGAATCAATACCAATTCCGTGTCTTGCAGGCTGTATCTCCAAAATTTGTGACGCATGGTGGGTATCCAATACGAAATCACAAATCCAACAAGGAAAAGCAGAGCAGGAAGCACGGCAAACGGTAACCATTTCTCGTCATCGAAAAAATGGATCACGTCGTACACTAAAACGGCGAGCACCAAAACGCCTAGCCACAAGCCTGTTTTCAAGCGCCAAACACGGATAATCCCCGGATCGAGTGATTCGAGTTGCGTGAACGATGACGAGTTTTCCTGCATATCGTGGTCCCTAACGCGCTTGCATGTCGAGCAAAAGATCAGAATAGGACTGTTCCACCAGATCCGCATCCCGAATGGCAAATAAATCCATATACGCCTTGCACTGAACTTGGAGATCCTGAATCGAAAAAGAACCGTCGGCATCGATCGCTTCAATTTCGACAAACAACCCTAGCCCTTCTACCCGATCCAAATGCAGCTTCACATTTCCATCAAACCAGATCTCACGCTGCTTATCAATCACCACCTTGACGCCATTTGAAGCCGTCAGTAGAGCTTTGAGCGCAGGATCCGGCGACAATCTCACTAACAATACGTCGGACTGCTTAGGACCGGCCTGATTGGGACGCCGATAAAAAATTAAACTGTTTTCAATGGTCCCCTCGCGCAACTTCAAGCGCCCAGAAGGCACCTGAAAGTACGTGTCAACCTGATGATCAAGCCCCACACATCTCGCTCCGCGATGTTGAAGAACCTTTCTAAGTCCTTCGTGATCACCGGAACGTGCTTTAATCTCAATGTTTAGGCGCGAACCGCTTGATTGTAGATCGGCATCGGACATACAATCAATTACATCCGGCTTTTTTCTTCCTTAATAACGGCTCTAATAAAGTCGGTGTTGCGCCAATAGGAAAGCTTACGACCGTTCAAGAACAAGGTTGGCGTTGAGGCTATTTGCACTTGCTGTCCCATTTCCAGGTCAGATACAACCCGCTGGTGCACGTCGTCACGCACCATACACGTTGCAAACTCTTGCGCATTCCAGCCTAGATCTTCGGCGGCTTTGATCAGGGTTTGATTGGAGAGCGT
>JAURGV010000277.1 GCA_030833605.1 Rhodothermales bacterium | reverse complement strand
GTAACGGTTATTGAATATTTCGACCCCAATTGCCCGCATTGCAAAACGCTTCACCCCATTATGAAGCAGGTCGTAGCGGAAAACGGTAAAAAGGCTCGGTTTTTCATGATTCCATTTGTGCTGTGGCAGTATTCCGTAATCCAAGCTGAGGCTCTTTTTGTTGCCGGTCAAGATGGGAAATACTTTGAAATGTTGGATGCGCAATATCAAGCGCAGCAACCGAAGGGCATGTCCTTGGATGAAGTCGTGAATCTGGCTAAAAATATCGGTTTGGACCCCGTGAAGTTCAAAACGCGCATGGAAAGGGGTATGAACCAACGGATGATCATGGCACGACGAGAAGAAATTCGGGAGTTGGGCGTTCAGGGCACTCCTGCTGTGATGATCAATGGCAAATTTGTTGACGGCGGCTCAAAATCGTTTGCCTGTATCAATGAATTGATCAAAAAGGAGGCTGCGATTAAGCAAGGCTAAACCTTTCCACAAAGGATGGTCTTGGAGCCCCTTGATGTGTAGTTTACGAGTTCTGGATGCGGCCGCCCATGGCGGCCGCATCCAGAACTTTTCATTTTATACCCGCCATTCAGCATTTCACACCTGATAATTATCCATGGCCAACGGATCTATAGCTCTTCAGTCTATCAACACCATACGATTCTTGGCCGTTGACGCGGTTCAAAAAGCGAATTCAGGGCACCCAGGCATGCCGGTGGGGGCAGCCCCGATGGCTTACGTGACCTGGCAAAATCACCTGCACGTTGATCCGTCATCTCCAAAATGGCCCAATCGTGACCGATTCATTTTATCGGCTGGCCATGGATCCATGCTGGTTTATAGCCTGCTTCATTTGGCTGGGTTTGGATTGTCGCTGGACGACTTGAAAAATTTTCGTCAATTGGGGAGCCGCACCCCGGGCCACCCTGAAAATTTTCATACCGAAGGTGTCGAAACCACGACCGGTCCATTGGGACAAGGGTTCGCGAACGGAGTCGGTTTTGCCATTGCCGAAGCCCATCTAGCTGCTACGTTTAATCGCCCTGGATTTAATCTCGTAGATCACTTTACGTACGCGATCGTTTCCGACGGCGACCTCATGGAAGGTATTTCACATGAAGCGGCATCCTTAGCGGGGCATTTAGGTCTAGGTAAGCTCATTTACCTGTACGACGACAACAAAATCAGTATCGACGGGCCTACCGATTTGTCGTACACCGAGGATGCTACTGGTCGGTTTGAAGCCTATGGATGGCAAGTACTTGATGTAGCGGATGGAAACGATGTAGCGGCTATTCATGCGGCCATAGAGCAAGGGAAAGCGGAAACGTCGAAACCAACGCTTATTCGAGTTAGGACCATCATTGGTTATGGAAGCCCCAACAAAGCCGGAACGTCGAGTTCTCATGGCTCTCCGTTGGGCGACGGGGAGATTACGTTGACCAAAAATGCCCTGAATTGGCCTCTTTCTCCGACATTTTTGGTTCCTGACGACGTAAAAAGCCATATGAATGGCATTGCAGAGCGCGGCAAGAAGAAGCGTCAAGCTTGGGACGAACTCTTGAAATCGTATCAGTCGGCTCATCCCGACCTTGCGAAGCAGTGGAAAATGTATCAGGAAGGCACACTTCCAACCGACCTTGCGGCAAAAATGCCGAGTTTCGAAGCTGGATCGAAATTGGCGACCCGTGCTGCGAGTGGAAAAGTGTTGGGGTCTATTTCAGCTCACGTTCCGTTCTTAGTTGGGGGATCGGCCGATCTTACCGGATCAAACCTTACCAATATTCCTGGCCGGTCTGATTTTCAGGCTAAAACGCCTGAAGGCGGCTATTTTTATTTTGGTGTTCGCGAGCACGCGATGGCTTCCATTTGCAACGGAATGGAACTGCACGGCGGTTTGAGAAGCTACTGCGGTACCTTTTTGGTATTCAGTGACTATATGCGCCCGGCCATTCGACTCAGCGCGTTGATGCGCCAAGGGGTTACCTATGTGTTGACCCACGATTCTATTGGACTGGGTGAAGACGGGCCAACGCATCAGCCCATTGAACATTTTATGGCGCTTCGCGCCATTCCAAATTGCAAGTTTTTCAGACCAGCGGACGGCCCAGAGACGGCCGCGTCATGGATTTGCGCTTTGGAAAACACAACGGGACCTTCGTTGCTTGCGTTAACGCGGCAGGGATTGCCCACCATCAATCCTGATATTGCGGCGGTCACGGAAAAAGTGAAACGTGGAGCTTACGTGGTTCGGGCGGCTCAAGGACATCCTGACGCTTTATTGCTTGCTACAGGGAGTGAAGTTGAAGTCGCATTAGGGGCTGCTGATTTATTGGCTCAGGATGGCATTCGTGTCTCCGTTGTTTCCATGCCGTGTTGGGAAAACTTTGACGAACAAAACGCCGCTTACCGGGATGCGGTCCTACTTCCATCCGTCACCGCAAGGGTGTCGGTTGAAGCAGGAATTACGTTTGGATGGGAAAAGTACGTTGGTTCTCACGGAAAATCGGTTGGAATCGACAGTTTCGGGGCATCTGGGCCTGCAGAACAGCTTTTTGAACACTTTGGGGTGACGTCGCAACACGTCGCAAACGAGGTTAAGTCGCTTTTGGCTTAGCAGCTTAATAGCTGGGCTGCTGCATCGCCTCTTTCTAATCCATCAGTATCCGAGGCCATTATGTATTCTAGGCGTTCATTTCTTGAAGCCACCGCACTTGCCGGTGCAAGTGGCACCCTTTTCCCTGGCATTTTATATGCGACGACCAAAGACTTAGCAGAAATTACTGTCGCAGACATCCAAGTGGCAGAAAAGCTAGCTGGCATTGAATTCACGCCGGCCGAACGAGAAATGATGCTTCAGAATCTGGAGCGCAATCGGAAAAGCTATCAGTCTCTTCATGCGTTAAAATTGGAAAATTCCGTCATTCCCTCTCTTGTGTTCAATCCACAAGTCGGGGGGACAAAAGCGGCGGAGTTG
>JAURGV010000276.1 GCA_030833605.1 Rhodothermales bacterium | reverse complement strand
CGATTTCTTCGTCAATCTACTGGACATGAGCACGGCTTGGATTCCCGCTTCAGAATCAAAAATGACTTTTGAAGGTCGCGATCGTTCTACCGGCAAGGTGAAATGGACGGCGTCGCGTGTTGATTTGGTGTTTGGATCCAACTCCCAACTTCGCGCCCTGGCCGAAGTCTATGCACAAAGCGACTCGAAAGGGAAGTTTGTGCACGACTTTGTCGCGGCTTGGAATAAGGTGATGAACGCCGATCGGTTCGATTTGAAGTAGACACGATAGGTCGCTGATTGGTCTATGTGTGGTTGGCGCGCCCTAGGGCGCGCCAACTCGATCGTCAAAATGATCGGACTTTCGTCATAGTTTTGACACATTCGAGCCTGCACACAGGGGTATTATGGTGGTGTTTCACCCTAAGACCACGTTTAATCCCCATGAAGCGCACTTTATTTCCAGCAAAAAGCTATTTACGACACACTGTTTTACTCCTCCTAGCTTGTACCCTTGTCGCTTGCGAGTCACCGTCGGAGGTCGAGTCACCGTTGGCGGTCGAGATCGCCGACCAAGAAGTTGTCGATCTGTTTTTGGACGGGCACACCGATTTAATTCCCACGCTCATGATGCCAAGCCCGGTGCAAGAGCGGAGCTGGCGTGGAATTTTCCGGATCAATTGTGATTTTTCCCACAGCAGTTACAACGACCCCATAGTCTATCCAGGCCACGTTGACGCGGCCCATCTTCATCGATTTTATAGCAATACCCAGGTGGATGCGTTCACCACGATGGAATCCCTTTATGCGCAAGGAGAATCTTCTTGCCAGGGCAATAAACTGAATTTGTCGGCCTACTGGGTGCCTGCCTTGCTGGCTCCCGCATTCAACCAAGCAACAGGTACTCGACAGACCGATGCAAATGGAGATCCCGCCTGGAAGGTGGTGCCAGCGGTGGTGGGTAACGACGATGAGGCGCACGAGGTGTTCTATTATTCTGCTGGCGTGGACGATTTGGACGCCATTCAACCGCTTCCGGCCGGTATCCGCTTGATTGCAGGCACTCCCATGACCATGCCGGGGTCACAGCAGTCTACTTCAATAGTTCGGTGGCACTGTCAATCGTGGGAATCCAGCGACGCTACTAATCCCCGTTTCAGCGCCACCATACCCGAATGTTTTGAGCCCGACCGCGTACGCATGGACATCTTTTTTCCCAGTTGTTGGGATGGTGTAAACCTTGATTCCTCGGACCATCGCAGTCACATGGCCTATCCGGTGAGCGCAGGTGGGGTAACGAGCTGCCCAAGTACGCATGCCGTACCTGTTCTTAGGGTGAGTTATCACTATGCTTTTGGCGTTCGTCCTGAGTTTACGCACCCCACAGATTGAAGCAGTCAAGGGTGGAGACTGGCCTCGGACATGTACGTAGTCACGCCGAACCAAGCAGGGGGCCTGTCGCTACACGCCGACTGGTTCAATGGATGGCACCCTGCCGTAATGGAGGCGATTTTAAAGAACTGCGTTCAACAAGAATTAGACTGTCACGATGGCAATTTGGCTAATGGTTACCGGTTGTCGGGTACTCGCGAGGGTAGCGGTTTTGAGCCCCAGATTGTAAACGGGGGGTTGGGGTACTGAGGTGGATTCTGGGTTGCACTCGTTGCGGGCTGTTTTATTGGAAGTAAACCAGTATAATTCGAGACCGTGACCCTTTCTATTTTTCGGTCGACTCGTGGAGATCGAATCATACGCACGCATAGGAGTCCTCAACCGCAAAACGGAACGACTAAGCCCCATGAAACACTCCTCGTCCCTTTATTGCTTCCTGCTTGCCGGGCTGTTTAGCGCTTGTACCGCACAGGAACCACCCATTCCCGGATACGAAGGGCCCATTGTTGTGGAAGGGGAGCCCAGATTATCGGCAAATGCAGAGGTCGTAGACGTCACAGGTGATGGGTTGAACGACATTATTCTGGCCATTGGTCGGCACTGGCCGGGGCCTAACTTATTGTTCACGGGTGATGGGCAAGGTGGGTTCACAGCGGTGGATACGCTGTCTTTTCCTCAGGACCGCTCGTATTCCGTTTCAGCAGTTGACCTTGATGCCGATGGAGATATCGATCTCGTGGTTTCGAACGACCGACCTGATCCGAAATACGTACTTCTAAATGATGGAAGTGGAGACTTCTCGAATCGCGTTGAATTTGGCGACCCCATGTGGCCCACGCGTAACATCACGGTTTCTGATTTGAATGCGGATGGGTTGCCTGACATTGTTGTAGCAAACCGAAGTGATGCGCCCGAAGGTGATAATTGGGTCTGTATGAATACCTCTTCTACAGCGTTTGCAGTGGCCTGCGCGGCATTGAGTTCCGGTTCTGCCACCACCATTGCCGTGGCCGATATGAATGCCGATGGGTTTCCGGACCTTATTATTCCGTACCGCGACTTGGGACAAAGTCATGTGTATGTCGGCGATGGAACAGGCGCTTTTGAAAAAGGGCCTTCCTTTGGTCCGGCTGACGCCTCCTTTCGAGCAACAGAAGCGGTTGATTTAAACCATGACGGTTTACTTGATTTAGTGGCCATTGACGATGGAAAGCCCTACACCATGGCTTTTTACCAAACCAACGCCTTTCAATTTGACGAAGGACATCAGTTGGACGCAGGGGACATCGTGCCTTATGCGCTGTATGTTGCGGATCTGGATTTGAACGGCGCGAAGGACGTGATTGTGGGATACCGGGATGCGCCTTCGATCCTCTATTTTAACCGGGCCGACCGCTTGGTTCAGGTGGCGATCGGCGACTCGCTTGGTGCCACGTACGGGTTTGGAGTGGGCGATGTCAACCACGATGGCGTGCCCGACATTGTCGTAGCTCGTTCGGCGGCCTCCGATGTGCTGTTTTTAGGCAAAATCGACCATGAATAAGCACCAATCGTTATCCAATTCCAAAAGAGCCATAAGAAACGTTTTTGCAGGTCTTTG
>JAURGV010000275.1 GCA_030833605.1 Rhodothermales bacterium | reverse complement strand
CACCCAATAACATGGAATCACACTGGCTGAAGTTGCGCGCATTTTCTGCACCTTTACCTATCCGCACCAATCCGCGGTACGCATTTTGGCTTTTTCCAGCCGAAATACCTTTGGAAATAATAGTGGAAGAGGTGTTTTTGCCAAGATGAATCATCTTGGTTCCGGTGTCGGCCTGTTGTTTTCCTTTGGTGAAAGCAACCGAGTAAAACTCGCCTACAGAGTGGTCACCTTTCAGTATGCAGGAAGGATATTTCCAGGTAATGGAAGAACCGGTTTCAAGCTGTGTCCAGCTGATTTTAGAGCGGTCGCCCTCGCAGATACCCCGTTTGGTCACGAAGTTAAAAATGCCACCCACGCCTTCTGCATTCCCAGGATACCAATTTTGAATCGTCGAGTATTTGACCTCGGCGTCATCCATCGCGAAAATTTCGACGACGGCTGCATGCAATTGGTTTTCGTCCCGTTGAGGGGCTGTACATCCTTCGAGGTAAGAAACGTAGGAATCTTCATCCGCGACAATCAGCGTACGCTCAAATTGCCCCGTTCCGGACTCGTTGATGCGGAAGTAGGTCGATAATTCAACCGGGCAACGCACTCCTTTGGGGATATAACAAAACGATCCGTCTGAAAAGACCGCCGAGTTAAGCGCCGCGTAAAAGTTATCGGTATACGGGACAACGCGTCCCAAGTATTTGCGAACTAGATCTGGATGTTTCTGAACGGCTTCCCCAAAAGAACAGAAAATAATGCCGTTTTTTTCCAGTTCAGCATTAAATGTGGTGGTTACAGAAACCGAATCCATCACCACATCAACGGCTATCCCAACCAACCTTTCCTGCTCTTGAACCGGGATTCCCAAGCGTTTAAACGTATTGAGTAGCTCAGGGTCAACTTCGTTTAACGAAGTATATTCTTCACGCTGTTTGGGCGCTGAAAAATACGAAATAGCCTGAAGGTCAATCTCTGGGATGTTTAGGTGAGCCCAATCCGGGTTTTTGCCGGATTCAACCAAGGTTTCAAAATGTCTGAAGGCTTTCAATCGCCACTCCAGTAACCATTCTGGTTCATTTTTCTTGGCCGAAATAAACCGGACCGTATCTTCCGAAAGGCCAATAGCAGCCTTATCCGATTCGATATCGGTAACGAATCCGTATTTGTATTCGCTTTCGGCAACTTGATGCAGTAATTCGGTACTGTTATCACTCATAATGGAAGGTAGACGTCTGAGGTACTAGTCTGTGGTCGCAAGGCCTTAATTAGAATCAGTCTAAATAAAGAAAATCCACGGATTTAGTTTCTTAACTGTGTTGAAATGACCTTTTCTTCACATCCTTTAAGAGATTACACCGCTTTTCGGGAACCATCCGATCAAAAAACGGTGGACGGCAGGGCACCCGAACCACTTATCTGACCACTTATGCCTGTTTCTATTGTAGAACAACCTGTCTTGTTGATTAGCGAAAGAGCGCTGCAGCAATTAGAGCAAACGGCCCAAAAAGAAAGGGTGGATGTTTCTGCGACGTATTTGCGAGTCGCCGTAGTACCGGGTGGATGTTCAGGGCTTAGTTACGATTTGGGTTGGGACTCGTCCCGGGCCGAAGCGGATATTGCATTTGGTGCCGGTTCATTCACCGTTTTAGTCGACGCTCGAAGTGCGGCTTATCTAGAAGGCACTACGTTGGATTTTTCCGACGGCCTGGAGGGAAAAGGATTTCATTTCAACAACCCTCAAGCGATTCGGAATTGTGCTTGTGGCGAGAGTTTCGGGCTCTAAACGCGGTATTTATCGGCTCCAGGTGATTAGGTCGTTTTCAACTAACCCTATGGTATCCGAATAGCCAGCTGGCACTTCCAATACGTATTGCGCCACGCCAACGGAGGAGATGGTTTCCGTGCGCATCGGCTGAATGTATTTGGAAATACTTTGGACACGCCCGTCAGAGCGAATGAATATGAGGTCCAATGCCATGCGGGTATTTCCCATCCAGAAACCTTGCTGCGACTCGCCTTCGAAAATAAACAACATGCCCGATTGGTCGGGTAAGTTATCTCGCTGCATTAATCCCCGTGTTCGACTAGAGTCATCTTCTGCGATTTCAATGGTCAACGATGCCAAAACGACATCGCCTCGACTAATCTCAAGTTGACCGTCTGCCCGAAACGGGACATTAATTTCAGATGGGGCGGGCTCAACCGAAGGCTTTTCAGATGGTGTGTTGCATCCCATCCAGACCAAAGCAACGAGTAACAACGTTGTTTTAATTAAAGCAGGACCGTTCGTGGAGTGATTCATTTCAAGCCTATGATTGTGTCGAATTAAAGGTTCTTCTTTCCCAAACGATTTTCAGCCCTGGAGCGATGCCGTGCTTGTCGACATAGCCAGCGCGCACCTCAACAACGTATTGCGCAGGACCCGTAGAGGAAATGAAGGCTTCTGAAAAAGGCTGCGTTTTTTTGGCAATGTTCAAAATGGTGCCTTCTTCATCCAAAAACATAATATCTAACGACAGCGAGGTGTTTTTCATCCAGAAAGACCGCTGATCGGGGGACGGGAAAACGAACAGCATCCCCGCTTGGTCCGCTAGCGTTCGTCGATACATAAGACCGGCGGCTTGGGAGGAAGGTGTTTCGGCGATTTCTATTACAATACGCGAAATAATGGAGCCATCGGGGCGAACGAAATCCAGAATTCCGTCGGGTCTGAAGGCCGGTTCAACGGCTACGGTGGAAGAAGAAGGGTCAGATTTCGTACAACCAACACTCATCAAAAGCACCATCCCAGCTAGGAGACATCCGAGGGCAGTAATTTTGTGGTTACCGTATCGCATAAAGTTTTTCCGAGGTTTGTAAGCCGAATGACTTGGTTTCTAATCGGGTAAATAAATCCACCTGCCTCCAGATCGGCAAGATCCTGAATTTTTTCAGAGAGCAGGTCAACGCCATATCGATCTTCCAGTTCATTGAGGCTTAGACCATCACTGGTTCGGAGCTTTAA
>JAURGV010000274.1 GCA_030833605.1 Rhodothermales bacterium | reverse complement strand
TGTTCGCGAAGTACACCTTGGAACCATCTCGGCTAAAAATAGGGTGCCATGGAGCCTCGTTAACATCAACAATGTCAACAATCGGCATGTTCACTTTATCCGTTGCATCAAAAAAGTACAATTTGCCCGTTAGCTGTGTCGTTCCAACCATCGTTTTTCCATCGGGAGAAACCTCCACGTCTACAACGGTATGAATGGGGCCTTCGATGTCGCCCATATGGGGTTCATCGTTCACAACGTCCAGCGCAATGGTTTTATTCTCGGATAAACTAGCCGTGTAAACCATCGAGCCGTCTTTAGATACGGCAAGTGCGTGAGGACGAGGAATGAATACCTCCGCCTCATCGATCGCCATCGTTTCGCGATTAATCATTCCAATACGAGTAGGAGGATTAACAGCCGCCATGGAACGACCTACGTACATCATGCTGGATGAGGGATCCATCGAGAGTAGGCCTGGAACTTCAAATGTTGATTGGCCAACTATTTCGTTATTGCGGTTGAATTTCAAGATCACGCCCGCTGAAATGAGCGTTGCGTACCAAAATGATCCATCCGGTTCAACAGCAACGTGATGTGGTTTCGAACCCAGATCAAATCCTAGTTTCGTCAAATCCACTCGCCTAGCCACTACGTTATCGACCACATCAATAACGTTTATGGTTGCTTCCCCTTGGTTGGTTACGTACACAAATTCTCGATTGCCGGAAAACGGAGCTAAACCAGCTGGCCCTTTTGCGCCCGCGTCAATCCAGTTACGAATGGTTGTCAATTCCGCGGTCGATAGCTGAGATCCGGATTGAGCTGAAGGATGCGGGCCGGGCTGTAGCTTCGTTGCCATTTCAACCAAAACACTATTCTCGCTATCAAAAGCGATGATAGCTTCACCAAAAGCAGAGCCTTTGATCAAGTTGTCCCATGAAGTAAGATTTAACCCCGCGTCGGTTTTCGAACCACCGTGACAGGAAGCACACTTTGCATCTAGGATGGGTTGGATACTGGTCGTGTAGACGTCTCCCCCATTGGATGTGCTCGAAGATGACGTACATCCAGTCGAAATAAAGAGGGCTGCGACTGCAAAGAGCCCGATTACAGTATTTTTAACGGTGTTTTTCATGGTGTTCAAGCAGCAATAACGATGACTTGGTGAACGCAATAATCAGTTCTGGGAAGGTTCGCGTCAAAGTACGCTCAAATCACGTCTAAGATGCACAAAAAAAATGTCACCGTTTACCCTTTTCCGTGTGAACATCAGGTCAATCCTTTGATAATTCCTTCTATCAAATTGACCCGTTTGCGTATCTTTTAGCTCCATCAAACAAAAAAGGATAATGATTCTAATAACCGGAGCTTCAGGACAGATCGGTATTGATTTAGCGGATGCACTCGTTGATTCACTCGGACCGGATCAATTGTTGGTCACTGACCTTCGCATGCCTGAAAAATTACGTCCAGGTAGAAAGTACGATGTGCTGGATGTGACGTATATGGAGTCGGTTGAAAAAATTATCCAAGCTCATAACATCCACACCATCTATCATTTGGCCGGAATTCTGTCCGCTACGGGCGAAAGGCACCCTGAGTTGGCCTGGAATGTGAATGTTAACGGAGTCAGAAATATCCTAGAAGCGGCTAAACGGTATAAATGCCGTGTATTTTGGCCCAGTTCCATCGCCGTTTTTGGTCCAACCACGCCCAAGGTGAATACACCTCAAGAAACAGTGACCGAGCCCGGTACCATGTACGGGGCAACGAAAGTCACCGGCGAACTTTTATGCAAGTTCCACTCCAATCATCACGAGATTGATATTCGTTCGGTCCGTTTTCCAGGCATTATTAGCTATTCAGCCCCTCCGGGCGGTGGCACGACCGATTGGGCCGTTGACATGTTTTTTCAGGCGGTAGAACACGGCTCCTACACGTGTTTTGTGACCAAAGAGACGCGCTTGCCCATGATGTACATGCCCGACGCGGTTAAGTCTATGCTTGACATCATGGATGCGGATCATAAAAACATCACCGTTCGAACCAGTTACAACATTGCTGCATTCAGTTTTTCGGCTGAAGAATTAGCTGCGGCGATTCGAAAGCGAATTCCAACCTTCACCTGTACCTATGCGCCTGATTTCAGGCAAGCAATTGCCGACTCTTGGCCCGAATCGATAGACGATTCACGGGCTCGAAAGGATTGGGATTGGACCCCAGAGTACGACCTGGATGCGATGGTAGACGACATGCTTTTGCACGTTCGTAAAAAACTTCAAAAGTAGCCCCCTTTTCCTGATTAAACGTATAAAAGAGACATGTTCGATTCCACACGCCCCCAAATTCAGACCATTTTAGACGAAATAAAAGAAGCGGGCCTGTACAAAGAAGAGCGTGTGATCACGTCTCAGCAGGCTTCTGACATCACCGTTTCCTCGGGAGCGCATGTGGTTAATTTTTGCGCCAATAACTACCTGGGTTTAGCTAATAATGCCGATTTAATTGAGTCGGCGAAAGTTGGCGTAGATAAATATGGCTTCGGTTTATCGTCCGTGCGGTTTATTTGTGGAACGCAAGACGTCCACAAAGAGCTAGAGGCGCGTATCGCCACCTACTTAGGCACCGAGGACACCATTCTCTACGCCGCGTGTTTTGACGCCAATGGAGGCCTTTTTGAGACCTTGCTGGACGATGAGTGCGCCGTTATTTCAGATGCCTTGAATCACGCTTCCATCATTGATGGGATTCGACTCTGCAAAGCCAAACGTTTTCGCTACGACCACGGCGACATGGCAGATCTCGAGAAATGCTTGAAAGAAGCACAGAGATCCAAGCGTATTATGATCGCCACCGATGGCGTATTCAGTATGGATGGGTCTATCGCCAAACTAGATAAAATTTGCGATTTGGCGGACCATTACGGCGCCATGGTGATGGTGGACGAATGCCACGCCACAGGCTTTTTTGGCCCAACCGGTAGAGGCTCCATAGAATATTGTAACGTGATGGGCCGTGTCGACGTGATCACCAGCACCCTCGGAAAAGCATTGGGCGGCGCAATGGGT